>JAAYQH010000007.1 GCA_012519365.1 Planctomycetota bacterium
ACATCCGCTTTTATGCGTCCAAGCCTCAAACACCGCATCCCTGCTGTATATACCCTACACTCTTAATTTTGATCCTTCTCACGGCCCTCCTTTCATTAAATGGTATAAGGTTTCCGGCCGCCTGAACTGACGCCCGGAAACCTTTTTGAATTTATACTGCATCAACGTTAATCTGGATAGATGCGATAGCTGTCCAGCCAAGTGGCTGCAATTTCTGCAAAGTCGGCCAGACTAACGGTGCAGTCACCATTGAAGTCATACGGCAGATCATATAACTCATAGTTGCACACCCAGCCGCCTTGGATACCCAGATAATCCTGGGCAATCTGTTCGGTCGTGCGGGCATAGTTGTAAATCTTCAGATCATCCAGCATACCGTTGAAGTACCCATCACCTGCTCCCCATTGACTGCGTGCGATCCAATTGTTCACACTCGGACCGTAACTGACCGGATCTAATGTCATCGAGGTATTCGTGCCGGCCAATTCACCGTTAATATAGATACGGCCTGTAGTACCAGTCAGTGTAGCCGCTACATGGACCCACGTATTATCCGGAAGCGCCTCTGCAGCGGAGCTGACAGACTGTTCGTTACCAGCAACCTTAACGGCAAATCGTACCTGACGGTTGACACTTCCAGGATTGACACAGAGGAACATATAGTTATTCGTGTCATTACCGAAATCAAGAATTCTGTTCCAGTTGGAACCGCCGCTCGAATAGACCCAGGCGGAAATCGTAATGTCTTTATAACCGCCAGCCCAGCCTTCGCTAACCTGAGCATACTGAGCATCTGCGACGTTCGGATCGGTACCTCTGGGATTATCAAACTTCAGTGCAAAGTCACCTTCGAGTTCCGGCATCCCGGCAGCCAAGACAGGAATGTCCTGGCCGGTATCATTGCTCAGTAGCATTGCATCGTATCCGCTGACGATATCCGGCGTTATCGTAACCTCTTCTACTTCATACGTAGTTTCAAACGGATAGTGGTTTACCAGGCGTGGATACCAGAACCAGGCCGCAGCTGAAGGGGCAGAAGGAACTCCTCCCCCCTCCGGATCACCGTTATAAGCAATAGCATAAACGCGAGCATCATCGGAACCATCGGATGCGGCACCGGTGATGAACAGCGTTTTTGTTGTCGTTCCGGAAAAGATGCCGGAATCGGTCAACATGATATCATCGATTTCTTCGTTTTCCGCCGTATCCTGCTGGCCGACCACCTTAAACCAACGGTAGTGGTTTGCAACAAGACCGGTTTCAATGGTCAACGTTGCATTTCCGCTTGCGTCAGTTAAGGTGTGAACCGGAGACGTTATAATAGCAGGAATAGCAGAAGCTGTTTTGAAAGACCAGACCGGCCCGAGGATGTTATTGGGATCACCGGGTTCCAAAGGATTCCCTGTCCCATCATTCACGGCACATTCGATTTGCCATTGGTATGTTGTCGCCTGCTTCAGTAAAGTACTGGACAGCGGGCCATATGAAATCTCCGGATTGGTCTGATACGGATCTTCTGCGTGAACCTGCATTACATAATCATATAGATAAAGATTGGGGTCTTCTGGAGCACCGGTTTGGAGATAAATATAGTGGCCTGCAATGTCCGGGTTTACGGGGTACCCTCTCTCTTTATCAATATCCGGAGGTGCTTTAAAGTTGAGGAACACGTCCTGAACTTCCCACACAACCGGATCCTCGGACACTTTAACTATCCTGCCGACAGAGCCGTCTGGATTTTCCGGCGTAACCAGCGGGTCATAAGGTCCATAGCCGGGACCAAAAATGAGACTAAGTGCATCAAAAAAAGCCTGTATGCCTTCCGGTGTATTGGGCAAATCCACCGGGTTGCCGCTGCCTTGATCAGGAACATTGAACAGCAAACGATCAGAACCGAAGACAACTCCCGTGCCAGACTGGTCGCCGGCCTTCCAGTAAGCAACCACAATATCGCCGGTGGGAGAAGTGGCCAGAATCTGCCCGTCCCCGACCGAACCGGTACCGGCTGCAGAAAAACTCCAGGATGCATCGTTCCACCAGTCAACGGGTCCCACCGTTCCAAAGATGCCGGCTCCCGCTTCGGTTACCACCGTTTCGTCGCCGGACAACGAGTAAAAACCAGCGGTAGGACCGCTGTGCCAGCCCCACCGTCCATCGTCCGGGCGAGCAACATAGCTGGTCAGGCACACTACCGGAATGGTCAGTGCATTGAAAATAGCAGAGTTATCTGCGTTTGCATAGGCCCAGCTGCCAAGCACACGCCCAATAACGAGCACTTCGGTATCGGCAGGCAGGTTTGCCGGATTACTGTAATCCCCAAAAGTAACCGTCACATCGAAGTTCTCTTCGAGAAAATCAATAATGGCCTGGTTACCTTCTTGACTTGTTCCGGACAACGCAACATTTACGCCTTGACTCTTCCCGACGAACACCGCGATAAACAAAACTATTAATATTATCAATCGTTTCATTTTAAATCTCCTAAAAAATCAAACTCTACTTAAAAACGTTGATCCTCCGCACTTCATCCTTTTTTGCTCATACTAACCTTCCCACTCACTACACAACATTTTTTTCTCCGCATCAAACTCCTTTCATCACTGAATTACTTGGTTAATCAGCATATTTAAGCACGAGAACCGGTTCCATAAACATGCCCCAATCACTGTCAATCGCGGTTAAAACCCTCTCTTCCAGAAACCGCGTTTCCGGGTCATCGCCTTCTGTGATCACCAGCGTCAAAAATCGGTCGTCTTCCGACAGTTCAATATCAAGGAAATGAAGCTGACCTATCTTGACATGTTCTTTTTTGAATTTTAATTTTCCATCCACTAAAACCCAGAAATCCGCATTGCTGGCGTCGGGACGAACAGCGTAACGTCGGATACCGAATTGAGACTGGAAACGCTGAATATCAACCCCCTTTAGAAGGCCGCGCATCGCCTGGAGATCAAAGGTAATCCCCATATTTGCATGCATTAAAATAGCGCGCGCTGACGCATCAGAGACATATCGGGTCTGAGTTGCCAAAAAATCAAGATTTGTCGTCACGTTGATAATGTTCTCGCATGTTAAGCCGGTTGTTTCCGGACATTCTCGGAACAGATGTCCCTGCGAACTGACGATCTGCAGGGACTGACCGTTAGGAACGAAAACGCCGTCAATAAACGGATTAAACGCGACCGGACGAAAGTCATTTGTCGCTCCGCGTCTTCCATCCTGCTCGCCGGACGGCTTGCCGGACGTCGGGTCAATTGACATACTGTACGCCCCACTGCCAAGCCCGTTGCCTCCGCCGACGATATCGGCCAGGTCCAGCTTGTTCTGACCCCGCCAAACAAATTGTGTGTCGGAATCGATATGACGGGCAAACAGCGTCTCGTTACAGACAATGTCTTTAATCTGACCGGTTTGAGTGTCAAGCCGTTTGGCGGTTCCTGCTTCG
>JAAYQH010000061.1 GCA_012519365.1 Planctomycetota bacterium
CGTCGATGACCACACCGGAGGCTGGGGCCATATCAATGTGGATGCTATTTATCAGAGCCACACACGCCGACAACTGACCGAAAAAACACGTTCTTTTGACGTTCAAAAACGGTATCTGAATTTTCCCGTCAAAAACGGAAATCCCAAACGCTACATCCAATGGATTTACGACGGCCAACCGCTGCGCGACTGTGAGATCGAACTGGCCACGGATGAGCCGGACTTTTGGGTGTTTCAAGACATCAGCGAATGGAAGGGGCAAACGATCAGCCTGAACATAGACCGCTATGACCCGACCTGCACAACAGGCTTTGATGCGGTGTATCAGGACGACACGTTTCCCGGCCAAGAGCGTCTTTATCGCGAGACTCGCCGCCCTCAGTTCCATTTTTCCAGCCGCCGCGGCTGGCTGAACGACACCAACGGCTTGGTATTCTGCAAAGGCGAATACCACCTGTTCTATCAGCACAATCCGTTTGGCTGGAGTTGGGGCAACATGAGTTGGGGACATGCCGTCAGCGAGGATCTGATCCACTGGACCGAGCTGCCCGTTGCGCTGCATCCGGACGCCTTGGGAACTATTTTTTCCGGCTCAGCGGTTGTGGATGAATTCAATACCGCCGGCTTTCAAACCGGTGACGAAAAAACGCTGGTTGCGATCTACACCTCTGCCGGCGGCACCAATCGCCTCTCCGAGGGTCGACCGTTTACCCAATCCATCGCCTACAGCAGCGATCGCGGCAGGACGTGGACCAAATACGACGGCAACCCTGTCATCGGCCCTATTGCCCCCGGCACACGCGACCCCAAAGTATTTTGGTATGAGCCCACCCGCAGCTGGGTGATGGTACTCTGGATTGACGGCGATATCCTGTCGATTTTCACCTCACCCGATTTGAAAACGTGGCAGCGGCAAAGTGATATCAAAGGCTTTTTCGAATGCCCCGAGATGTTCGCGTTGCCGGTGGACGACGACCCGAGCCGTACCCAATGGGTTGTCTATGGCGCCAACGGTGATTACGTCATCGGCCGATTCGACGGAACAGACTTTGCCCCCGAAACAGACATCATCAAGTACCATTACGGCAATTGTTTCTACGCCTCACAAACTTTCAATCATATCCCCGCCTCCGACGGACGCCGTATTCAAATGGCCTGGGCGCGAATCGCAATGCCGGAGATGCCCTTTAACCAGATGATTTTGTTCCCCGCAGCCTTATCGCTGCGCACGACCGATGAGGGCCTTCGCATGTTTGTCAATCCCGTTGAGGAAATTGCGACCCTGCATCAGCAGCACTGGCAATGGACTGACATGCCCCTTCGTGCCGGTGAGAATCCGCTTGCCGAGATCCGCGGCCAATTGTTTCATCTGACCATGGAACTGGCCCCTCAGGATGCCGGCCGCATTGACGTGATGATTCGCGGTGTCCCGATTTCTTACGACGTCTCTTCTGAGCGGCTCAGTTGCCAGGGCCAAACCGCGCCGCTGGCTCTGCAAAACGGCACCCTTGGCCTTGAAATCCTCGTGGACCGCATGAGCATCGAGATTTACGCCAACGGCGGACGCCTCTATATGCCCATCGGTGTGGACTTGACGGACAAACCAGACACCCTCGGTCTGTTCACCCGGCACGGCGAGACCCGCGTACACACATTAAACGTCTATTCCCTAAAATCAATCTGGTTTTAACGTTTATCGAAACCGCTAAACCGTGGCTTGGGGACAAGACAAGTTTCCCTCTCTTATAGCTTACGCGCTTGTTTAAGGTTTAGAAGGTAATGCGCCGCACGTTATCCTGTCGCAGTTTCTTTGGGGTGTTCAAGCAGCCGGGCGAAGGGGGCGATCGGCTGCGGGATATGCGGCATAGCAGGCTTTCATCGCCGTTGGTGCCGCATGCCTCAAAACAAAAAGCCATTGCCGTGCCAGTTCAGCCAAATCATAAAGATCGACATAGCAATCGGGCCTGCCCTGCGGGCCGCTGATATCGCCGGGCAAGACCTGTCCTGCCTCAATCAAATCGTCGCACGTACCGGCTTCTTTGCGGATCAGGACAGCATCCACCACGACATAGCCGTCCGTGCCGATGTTGGAAATGACCACCGACCCCGTGCCCTCGGCAAAGACATAACGGCCCAGTGTGTTCCATCGCCCCCCATTGCCTCGCTGATTGACGCTGTACTGCGACGGTCCGCCGTTATGCCGAATCGTCACCGGTACGTTGGTCGCCCGGTTGGCATGCGCGGTCCAACACAGAGAAACTTCATACCGTCCGGTGGACGGCACATTAAGCTCAAAACGAACGGATTTTTCGCCTTTTTGGGCATTGTCATCATGCAGATAGTTCTGCCCCGCATAGCCGGGTACACTGCTGCTGGCCGGCCAATCGCCGGTGATAGTCACCCCAGAGGACTGCTCCGAATCGATGAGTATTCCCTCGGCGTCCTCCAGCCCCATTGTCCACACGAGCCGCTGGCCCCGCTGCTCAAGCGTTTGCTGGAGTTGCCGGATATCAATCGTCTGCAGGTCAGCACCGCCGCTGCTGATGGCCTGGGCAATCGCCGTCGCCGAGGATTGCGCCAGAATCATAAACACCGGTTCCATCCGCACGGACCCATAGGCGATATGCGAGGCTGACACACACACCGGCACGGCCAGATTGGCACACTCCCCGCGCCGCGGCACAATCGCCCGATACGACAGCCGAAACGGCTGACTTCCGCCGATCTGCACATCGCCTTCGTTTTTCACACAGCCCTCAGCGGTTACGAAACGTGCGCAATTATGCGAATCCATCCCGTACGAGGCCAGCCCCACCGAATCGGACACCCGCGTGCGTCCGAAAAAGTCGTGCTCGGTGATCACATAATCAGACACCATCCGCCGTGCCTCGCGGATGTACAACTGGGGCGGCCAGTTGCCGAATTCGACAAACTCATCGGCCGCCAGTCCCCAGTTCTGCATTTGGGACTGGATCGTCGGAGCCACCTGCCCGACAACCGGGTCATTGGCGACAAACCACCAGTAGCCTTGACTATAATCCAGATGGTGCTGATAAATGGATTGGCGGGCCTGATAATCGGCCTCGGGCCAATCGTAATTCTGGCCAATAAAGTCGGTTGACACCGCCCCGTGATTGTTCGTATCGGTCTTGCCGTTCGGAATCCGGTCAAATTTCTGGAAAAAGTTATCGAATGTTGTCCCGAAACCCGCGGCCAGGTAGCGTTCCAGCAACACATACCACGAGCGGTCATAATTGGCCGGTTTGGCAAAGGGCACCCGATTGCTCGGATTATCGGTCATACAAATACGAAAATTATACGCCTGGATGCGATGGTCTCCCTGTCCAGGCACGGGAATCTCGGTCTCGATGCCCGGCAGCAGCCCGCTGTCTGGGTCTGCCTCAATGACATAGGGACTGACATTCCGCATAAACTGATGCTTTTCGCGAACCTGCTGCCCGTTATACGTTTCATTATAGACCGAATTGCTTTCGCGTCCGGTGGTATAGCTCACGCCCGCAGCGGCCATCAAATCGCCCTCATAGGTGGCGTCGATAAAATAACTCGCCCGCACCGTCAAACCGTTTTCCGTGGTCAGGCTCACAATGCGATTGTCGGCCATTTCAACACCGCTGTCTCGGTCCAGAAACGCTTTGTCATAGACCTCAACACCGGCCTCGGCGACCATTTCCTGAAAGACCGCCAGCGCCACCGACGGCTCAAACGTCCATCGAATGGACATGCCGTATTTCGCGCCGATACGCTCGTAAAATTCACGGGCGATGCCTTGAACCGCATCCTGCGTTCCAAAGTCCGTCCACCCCAGACCGCTGGACGTCAACCCGCCGATCCGCACGCCCGGATGCACAATCACCGACTCGACGCCCAGCCGCTTCAACGCGAGGGCCGCGACAACCCCTGCTGACGTGCCGCCATAGATACAGACCTGTGTGGTGACCTCTTTATCCAGAGTCTCTTCGGGCGGAAAGTAATAACCAGGCTGCCCGTCGGCCCGGGCTAAAGAAGCGAGAATAGCTCCAAGAACCGCCGGTACTAAAAACCGCAACACGCACCTTTGCGATAAATTCCATTGCCCCATAATGACACCTTTGCAATCACGATAAGATTATCATCCGACACTTCACAGCGGACGCATCTGATAAACCGATGCGCCCGCCGCTTCTGTGCCATTCGTTCAAGGCCACCTCAAAGCCCGCCAGGCCCGATTCAATATCGCTGCGCCGGCGACCAGACAAAAAACCGAGCCATTCCGGCACTCATTTTAATCCAGCAGCATTTGACAGCCTTGCCCTTCGGGATCGTTACACAACAGCCAGTTCGCCGCCATCATCGCCAGATCGTAAAAATTGACATAACAATCCGCTCTGCCTTCCGGCCCGCTGATGTCGGCGCTCAGATACGGGTTGACATATCGGCCGAAGGCCTCGTCGTAAATCAGCAGATCGTCGCACACCGGCTCATTGACAGTAATGACGATCTCATCGTAAATATCGCCGGTCAGCCCGGCGATGCCGTCATTGACGGTCAAACGCAGGGTATAAACGCCGGCTTGAGCAAACGACGCCGTTGTCTGGAGTGCCGCTGCGTCGCCGAAACTGACAAACGAAGCCAGTTCCGGTTCGACCACCGACCACATCGAGGTTATCTCGTCCTCAGGATTCAACTCGATAAGAGTTGCGCTCAAGGCGA
>JAAYQH010000062.1 GCA_012519365.1 Planctomycetota bacterium
TGCGTGCTGACTGTCGCGAAATACATAACTGGTGGTCTGATAGATCGGCACTGCCCGGCTGAGTGCATCCTGATCAACCGTCTGGCCGGCATGAAGCGCCAGCGTATCCAGTTTATAATGAATCTCTTTATCTGTCATAGTATTTATACTCCATTGCTTTTCAAGGGGTTCACATTCAGTGCTTAGCGCGTTATTGCTGGAACGTTCAAGGCTCCATTGCATCCTTTGAGAGTTGTGTTTCAACTTCTGTAAAGTGGAATGACTTTTAATGTCAATCCCGTCCCAAAGTTTGGGGCTGTAAAAAAATGATAGCCCCGCTTACTTTTTTTGAGAACAGACGCAGGTTCGAAGGAGCAGATCAATGCGTTTACCAAGTTTAATCAACTTTATCAGACAAAGGACTTCTCCATTTTTGGATTCTTGCCTGTTTCTATGGGACAATTTCAATCATTCGTTCAAGGGCTTCGCGGGCCCTGGCCGCCACGTCGCCCGGCACGCTAATGCAATATCGCATATCCTCCAGCGACCAGAGGACTTTTTCGAGCGAGATTTTCTTCATATTGGGACAAATCGCCCGATCGGTGACACTGACAAACCGCCGATCCGGATACCTTTTTTGCAACGTATGGATAATGCCCATCTCGGTCGCAATAATAAACGTCTGTGCCTTGCTTTTTGGGATAAACTTGAGCATCTGGCCAGTACTGAGCAGCTCATCGGCCATCGCACGCACCGCAGCGGTACATTCCGGATGTGCCAGCACCACCGCATCGGGGTACTCTTTTCGCATCGCCGCAACGGCATCCGGCTCAATCCAGACATGGGTCGGACAATAGCCCGGCCAAAGAATCATCTCCCTTCCGGTGCGTTCGGCCACAAAAGCCCCCAGATTCTGATCGGGCACAAAAATAATCGGTTGCCCCATCGGCAGAGAGGACACCAGCGCCACAGCATTGCTGCTGGTACAACAGTAATCGCTCAGCGCCTTGACCTCGGCAGAGGAATTGACGTAGGTCACGACCAGGGCATCGGGGTGTTTTTCTTTGAGCGACCGAAGCTGTTCGGCGTTGATCATATCGGCCATCGGACAGCCTGCGGTTTTTTCGGGCAGCAGCACGGTCTTCGTCGGCGACAAGATCGCTGCCGTTTCGGCCATAAAATGCACGCCGCAAAACACGATTACATCCGCATCCGTTTGGGATGCCTGAATGCTCAGTCCGAGCGAGTCTCCCGTAAAATCGGCAATATCCTGCACCGGCCCGATTTGATAATTGTGCGCCAAAATGATCGCGTTGCGATCTTTCTTTAACTGCTGTATACGTTCTTGTATATCCATGGGGTTATTTTTCTATCGGTTTCAAAACGGGCCGACTAAGCGGGCCAGGATGAGGGTCAGCCCCTTTAACATTACGATTTTCCAGAGTCGGTATTTTTCTTGCGATAGACCAGCTCTGGTTTGGCAATGGTAACAACCGTGCCCGGCGGCACCGACTCGCGTATCCAGACATTGCCGCCGATCACTGCGCCGGCACCGATGGTAATGTCCCCCAAAATCGTGGCCTCGGCATAGACAGTGACGTTATCTTCGAGGGTCGGATGGCGTTTGTGATCCCGAATTATCTGGCCGCGTTCATCACGCGGAAAACTCAACGCCCCCAGTGTTACCCCCTGATAAATCTTGACGTTATTGCCGATAACCGCAGTCTCGCCGATCACGACGCCAGTCCCATGGTCAATGAAGAAATTTCGTCCGATATGAGCACCGGGGTGGATGTCAATTCCCGTTTTCGAATGTGCATACTCACTCATGATACGCGGAATCAAAGGCACATCCAGATGATTCAGTTCGTGGGCAATCCGATGAATCGAAATCGCCAGCAAATGCGGATAGCTGATCACAATTTCTTCGAAGGACTTGGCCGCCGGATCGCCGTCATAAGCAGCCTGAACATCTCCTTTAAGCAGTTCGCGAATATACGCAATACGCCCCAGCAGCGCATCGGTATGGTGAACCGCCAGCTTCGCGCAATCCTGGGTCGGGCATTCCTGCATCCGACAATTGTGCCGCAGCGCCAGTTCAATCTGCTCGGCCAGTTCCCGACGCAACACCACCAGCAATTCCAGCACCACCGACTCTATGTTTTGCCGGGTGACGCGGCGTTTGCCCGTATAACCGGGGAAAAGCAATTCCAGCAGCAATTCGATGATAAAAACGACTCTTTCTTTGACCGGCAGATTCTTGACATCAATAAAATTGGTGCCCGAATCATCTTGATAGGTGCCGATAATCTCTTGCACAAGCCGGTTGAAATCCGGCGGGCCGTCAGGATGAGGCTCAACTGTTTCCATAATTCATCTACAAATTTGCAAATAATTCCGTTGACAGATACCGCTCTGCGGTATCACACACCATAAACACAATGGTCTTGCCTTTATTTTCCGGCAAACGCGACAACTCGCAGGCCACATAAGCGGCAGCGCCGGAACTGATGCCGCCAAGGATTCCCTCCTGCCGGGCCAATTCTCGAGTCGTCTCTATTGCCTGCTCATTGGTTACCGGCACCACCTCATCATAAACCGAAGTGTCCAGAACTTCGGGGATAAAGCCGGGGCCGATACCCTGAATCTTGTGAAATCCGGGCTGACCGCCCGACAACACCGCAGAACCGGCCGGTTCCACTGCTACGATACGAATTTGCGGTTTTTTTTGCCTGAGCAACCTGCCGCATCCGGTGAGGGTTCCGCCGGTGCCAACCCCTGCCACAAAGATATCCACCCGCCCGTTGGTATCATTCCAAATCTCAACGGCCGTGGTTCGGCGATGAATCTCCGGATTGGCCGGGTTGGTAAACTGACCAATCAGATAGGCGTTGGGAATTTCCCGACACAGCCGACCGGCCTCCTGAACCGCACCGGTCATCCCCAACATCGCTGAGGTCAACACCACTTCGGCCCCGAGTATCCTCAGGAGTTTGCGACGCTCTGCGCCGGTTGTTTCCGGCATCACTAACATCAGTTTATACCCCCGTGCCGCACATACACAGGCCAAGCCAACGCCCATATTGCCGCTGGTCGGTTCAATCAGCACGGTATCCTTGTCAATCGCCCCTTCACGCTCGGCGGCCTCTATCATAGCCACCGCAGTCCGATCTTTTACAGAAGCGGTAGGGTTGAATGCTTCGATCTTTGCCAGAACGCTTGAATTCGGCCCTGCCAGACGTTTAAGCCGCACCAAAGGCGTCTTCCCGACGGTCGCCGTGATATCCTCACATATCTGCGCCATCCTGTTTCTCGTGCGCGATATGCTATATGTTATAGTTGGCCGCTTTTTTGGACTGGGCGGATCGATTCACCAAGTCATGCAGCGTATAAGATTCCAGCACCCGCATAATCGAATCCTGCAGTTCATGCCAAATCTGGCGGGTCGCACAATCCGTGCATCGCGGACAAAACTCCGGATGCTCCAAACACTCAGCCGGAACCATCGGACCTTCAAGGGTTAAA
>JAAYQH010000063.1 GCA_012519365.1 Planctomycetota bacterium
CACCCCAACCAGTCCCGTAACAACAATAATCATTGACGCGGTGTTTTCCTTTTTCAATGCTTTTGCGGAACAAAAAAACGTTGAGTTTTTAGTTCGCAGTTTTTTGTTCGGAGCGGTTGACGTTCACCACGCTCATAACTCCTGACTCAAAACTAAAAACAAAAAGCCTGCTCTGCGAAAAACGTAATTTCTGTTTGTTTACAAATTTGCCAGTCGCTGCTGTTTGTCGTGTATTTGAAGGGCTTCGATCAGTTCGTCCAGCTCGCCCATCATAATGCGTTCCAAACTGTA
Organism: Planctomycetota bacterium; assembly: GCA_012519365.1. Lineage (GTDB taxonomy): Bacteria > Planctomycetota > Phycisphaerae > Sedimentisphaerales > Anaerohalosphaeraceae > T3Sed10-213. The sequence goes on from JAAYQH010000063.1 coordinate 292, forward strand.
CAGCGACAGATTGATGCGATGATCGGTGACGCGGTTTTGCGGGTAATTGTAGGTGCGTATCCGCTGGGAACGGTCGCCAGAGCCGATCATCGTCTTGCGGGCCGATGAACGCTCGGCATCGGCCTTTTGTTTGTAATGCTCATATAAACGGGCACGCAGAATCCGCCAGGCTTTGGCGCGATTTTTGTGCTGGCTTCGCTCGTCGCGCATACTGACCACAATGCCGGTTGGGACGTGCTCCAGACGAATCGCGCTGGCGACCTTGTTGACGTTCTGACCGCCGGGACCGCCGGCACAAGAGACGTTCTCGATGACGTCATCGGGGTTGATGTCCACATCGACTTCTTCGGCCTCCGGCAGCACCGCAACCGTGGTTGCGGAGGTATGCACGCGTCCCTGCGATTCGGTCTCGGGAACCCGCTGGACACGATGGCCGCCGCCTTCATACCCCAGATGCGACCAGACGCCGGGGCCTTTGATGTTCATGATCACTTCGCGAAGGCCGCCCATTTCGGTGTCGGCAAACTCCATTACCTCCACCTTCCAGCCCTGTTTTTCGGAATAACGGGTATACATCATATACAAATCACGGACAAACAGAGCCGCTTCTTCCCCGCCGGTGCCGGGACGAATTTCCATAATGACCGAATCAATCGCCGCGTCGTCGGCCATGACAAGGGTGTCTTTGATTTGTTCGATAAGCATCTCGGCACGGGCCTGAAGGCTGTGGGCTTCCTGCTCGGCCAAGGCCTTCATCTCCGGATCGCCGCCCGATTCCTGAATCATCTGATGGGCCTGGTCAAGCTGGCTGAGGCATTTTTTATAGTCGCGAAACTTGCCGACTACCGGCATCAGTTTGCTGAGCTCACGATTCAGCGAAACGAGCTTGGCCGGATCCGAAAAAACGGCAGGGTCTTCCAGTTGATGGGCGATTTCAAGACTTTTTTCGTCCAGCTTTTCGAGTTTCTCGGTTAGACCCTTAAGCACCTCTGCGGCCATATCTGCTTCCGAATTTGTAAAAAAATGACAGGATTGACAAAAAAATGCGCTGTCAATCCCTGACCCCGTTAGGCCAAGACAAACAGCGCATGGTGTAAACTCAGAAAGTCAGCTACTTTTTATTTTTCTGGAAGCTGTAGCCTTCGCTGAACTTCTTCTGGAACCGCTCAATGCGACCTGCCGTATCGACAAACTTCTGCTTGCCCGTAAAGAACGGGTGGCACATCGAGCAGATTTCCGCGTGGATTTCTTTGGCTGTGCTGCGCGTCTCAAACGTGTTGCCGCACCCGCAACGCACCTTGACCACATCGTATTTTGGATGAATATCTTTTTTCATAAAGGCACTCCATAGTTTAGTCGCAAACGAAAAAGCAAGATTATACGCGGCAAAAGAGAGCAAATCAACCAAAATTTTGAAAAATTTGCCAATATTCACACCCCAAACCGGCCCTAAACCAAACGCTGTCTTTTATAAGGCCCTTAGAGGCCAGAGAAAAGCGTCCTTCTGCCATCACCTCGCTGGCGCGAAGGAGGGGGCCACTCGGGGCAATTGCCCACAGGTTTAGGCATCGGCTACGTGGTTTTCGTTCCGTCGGGGTTGTGTTTAGCGAATGATCCGGTCTGTTCCAGGCGTTTTTGGTAACTCAAAGGGACGACCAACACGGCGCAGTCGGCTTTGCGGACGATTTTTTCGGTGACGTTGCCAAACAAGGCCTTTTGCAGGGCGCTGCGGCCTTGACGCCCCATCACGATTAAATCTGCCTCTTTGTGGTGGGCAAAGTCGAGGATTTCCTGCCAGTCTTTCCCGATGCGGTACTCAACCCGCACGTTTACGCCGGGCGGTACCTGGGATAAGTAGGCTTGGCGCATCCGCTCGTCCAGATCGCGTTTGGCCTTGTTATCGACATCCTCAACCTCATAGACATAGGTCTTCCAGAATTGCGCCTCGGTTTCTGGAATCACATGCAGGATGTACAACTCGCTGCCCGGACGGCGGCGTGCGGCATCCAACGCGAACAAAAATGCAAAATCGGCATTCTCCGACAAATCTGTACAAAATAAAATGCGGTGAAACCGTGTTTGCTGTATATAGGTGTCATCCATATAGACCTCAGAACGCATTAAAAGCGAGTATTTTTACACCTGTAATCGGGTTATCGGCCATTGCCCTGATACCCTCTGGCACAGTGGTTGATATCGGCTGTCTATGTCCACTTTTCGATGTCCCAAAATACAAAGCATATTTCAAACAGAATCAATTTCTATCTGATATATTCTTTATTTGGCATCCTGCCTCAAGGCATTCATTGTGCCGCTGTGCCGCAAGGCAAAGAATATCTTTTTGATTTCCTATTTTCCGACCGATTCCCCGGTCAACACCACCACCTTGCTGCATCGTTTCAGACAAGGCAAGGCCCAGAGTGTTCTTTGTTTAGCCGACCCAATTGGGCAAAAACGTGCAGATGGACGGAAATATCATCAGCAGAACCGTCCCGACGATCAGGGCCAGCAGAAACGGCATGGCCCCGCGAAAGATTGTCTGGAGGGATACATCGCGCTCAATGCCGCTGACGACATACACATTCACGCCCACCGGCGGGGTGATTACGCCCATCTGAGTCACCACGACAATAATGACGCCGAACCAGATTGGGTCGTAACCCAGTTCCAGCACCACCGGATAAAAAATCGGCGTGGTCCGCAGCACCAGCGCCAAGGCGTCGATGAAACTGCCTGCGATTAGGTAAAACAGAATGATCATCCCCATCACCATCCAACTGGGCAACGACAGGCCCGTCAGCCATGTGGCCAATTCGAAGGGGATGCGGGTGATCGCCAAAAAACGCCCAAAAATAACCGCCCCGGTAACGATTATCATGACCATGCACGAGGTTCGAAGGGTTTCGACCAGGGAGCGAGTGAGCATTTTCAGCGTCAGTTTGCCGCGCAGCGCAGCAATAATAAGGCTGCCGGTGGCGCCGATTGCGGCCGCTTCGGTGGGGGAGAAAAACCCCTTGAACATTCCGATCATCACCGCAGCAAAAAGCACCAGCGTCTCGAGCAGGCCGGACAGCGACTTGAGTCGCTGGGCCCAGGTGGAGCGAGGTCCGGCCGGGCCAAGATGCGGATTGACCCGGCACAGCAGAACAATCGTAAGTGCAAACAACACCGCGATCATCAACCCCGGCAAAATGCCGGCAATAAACAGCTTGCCGATGGATTGCTCGGTTAGCAGGGCATAGACAATAAAGACCACGCTGGGCGGGATGAGCATCCCCAACCCGCCGCCGGCTGCCACGGTACCACAACTGAGCCGGGGGCTGTAGTTGTAGCGTTTCATCTCCGGCAGCGCTACCGAGGCCATCGTCGCGGCGGTGGCTGGGCCTGAGCCGCAAATTGCCCCAAACGCTGTACACGCCCCTACGGTGGAAATCGCCAGCCCCCCCGGCAGATGGCCGAGCCAGCGATAGGCCGCGTCGAAGAGCCGCCGACTGATGCCGGCGTGAAAGGCGACCTGTCCCATCAGTACAAACAACGGAATTACCGTCAGATTGTACTGCATAAACGTCTCATAGAATTCGGCGGTGATCATACGGGCCGCGGCATGAACGTCCACGATCATGGCAAAACCGATAAAGCCGACTACCGCCATCGCAAACGCCACGGGCAGGCTGGCCGCCAGCAATACAAACAAAATCACACAACACAAAATGCCGATTTGCAATGGTGTCATGGCTTGATCAGCTCCCGTCGGGGATAAAGAAGATGAAACATCACCACCAGGACCACCACAAAGCAGCACATCCCGATAACCAGCGGCACCCAAAAAAGCGGAATCTGCAAGGTCTGGGAGACTCGTTGAGGTGGACGGAACATCTCCAGGCCATACAGAATGCTGTGCCAACCCAGAAATCCGAACAACGCGATGGACAGCAGCCGCATCAGACTGTCCACCACAATCCGGCTGGTGCGGTTGAGTTTGTGAAAGAAGTACTCGATGGCTACGTGGCCTTTAACCGCGGTGGTATAGGGCAACGCAGCGGCCAGCGTCAGCGCCCCGCAGATACGCACGATATCATACGCCCCGATAAACGACCGATTGATCCACGGCAACCGAAGAATCACATCGGCGCACACCGTGCCGATCATCACCAGTACACTGAGGCAGGCGACACCCATCAGTGCGTATACCACGGCCTTCAGCGCGGCAATGCAGCCTCGCTCGATGCGGCGCCATCTGGAAAGCTTCTCTGGGGGGCAGGTGTCCATCTGGATCGGGGCCGATCAGGGGGTTTTGGTTTGCCATTCGTCGATGAGCGACAGCAGCCGCAGCAAGAAGGGGCCGCCGGGCAGTCCCTTGCTCTCGGCCTGTTCGACGTATTCTTCCAAAATCGGGCGAACGGCCTCTTTCCAGCGTTGTTGCTGCTCGGGCGTCAGTTCAATAATCGGGCGGCCTAAGTCCTGAATATACGCCCGCGCCTCCTGGTCGGCCTGGTCCCATGCCCGGCCGTGTTTTTCGACCCATTCGTCGCTGACCTCAAGGATGGTTTGCTGCTGGGCCTCGGACAATTTGGCCCAACTGTCCTTGTTCATCACCACAAACATGGCGGTGGTATACCCAATGCTGGAGGTGTCCGTAATCGAGTTGATCACTTCGCCCTGATTCCAGCCTTTGAGCGTTTCGATCGGGCAGAAGGTGGCATCGACTACGCCTTTTTGAAGGGCCTCGTAGGTATCAGATTGACTCATCGGTACCGGCGTGCCGCCCAGGCTCTGAACAATCTTGGCCGACAGCCCTGTGGCACGCACTTTCAGCCCGGCCATCTCATCGAGCGTTCGGATGGGTTTTTTAGAGGCCAGAATGCCCGGCCCGTGCGCGTGAATATACAGCAATTTCACGTCGTTCAGCTCGGCCGGCTGGAACTCTTTGGCGATGGCAGTGGCCGCTTGGGTTGCGACCAGCCCGTTCGGATAGCCCAAGGGCAGGTCCAGCCCCTCCAGCAGCGGAAAACGCCCGCGGGTGTAGGCAAAACAGCTCATCCCAATGTCCGAAACGCCGTTGACGACGCCGTCATAGCATTGATCGGCCGAGGTCAACGTGCCGGCAGGGTAGAGGGTAATGCGTACTGTGCCGTCAGTGCGTCGGCTGATTTCCTCAGCCCATTGCTCGGCCATTTGGCATTGGATATGGGTCGAGGGGAAGAACACACTGTATCTGAGTTTGACGACAGGGGTCTGTTCGTCGGCGGAATCGGCCTTTTTGCTGCAGCCAACCAGCCCGATCAGAACGACGGCGCACGCCGCCCACAAGGCCCAATGAGATATCCGTTTCACAATAGTACCTCCTAAAAGTCGGATTTCGGTATCGAAATTGAGAACGAAAACCATCCCGTTCCTGCGATTTATCACCGCTTATGATAAGCACGGCCGAAGGCTTATGCAAGAAATAAATCTGCCGGTCGCGATCGAAGGCGTACGATTGGCTCTTGACTTTTTCAGCAAAATGAGAGAAAGTTGAAAAGCGATTTTGCAATTGCGACAGCGTTTTTTTGCGGAGACAGCGGCCATGCGGGTCAAACCCCGAACGAGTGATTATCAGATGAATCCGGAACTGAAATTCCCGGCCGGGACCACGGTACAGGAGCATACCATTCAGATTGTGCCGCGATACGCCGAGACCGATCAGGCCGGCGTGGTGCATCATACGGTTTATCCGGTGTGGTTTGAAATGGGGCGAACGGAGCTGCTGCGGGCCAACGGGCTGGCCTACAGCGACCTGGAAAAGGCGGGCATCTTTTTTGTCGTTGCGGAGTTGACCGTCAAATACCGCCGGCCTGCCCTGTACGATGAGACGCTCGATTTGACGACGGTCTGCACCCGCATCACGCCCGCCCGCGTGGAGCATACCTACACCCTCAAACGTCCTTCGACCGGCCTGGTCTTGTGTGAGGGCACCACGATTTTGGCCTGTGTCGATGCCGAGGGCAAACCCCGCCGCATGCCCGATTTTATGTACCCGGCCGAATAAAGCCGCCCGCCTGCGGCGATGCGATCGGCGGCGTCCAGGAAGGACAACCGCCCCCCAATTCCGAATACTCTACGTCCAGGTCGTCCCTGGCTGCAAAGAGTGGTGCGATAGGCCTCCTTCAGCGGCAATGAAAAATACCCCGACCAACCCTCAATTTCTTGGATGAGCCGTCAAAAAATCGGAAGAGACCGCAAAAAATAAACCCGCCATTCCATTTTTTTCTTTCCAAAAACCGATAATAACCGGCTTGATGATTCCGCCGAAGGGGGTTTGGAGAAATCTTAAACACGTCCCTTGTTTTTCTTAATAATTTCTTGATATTTTCTTTGCAATCGGGTATAGTAACCCGTGTAGCAACGAGGTTGAAAACGGAAATATGAAATTAACCGTCTGGGGGAACAGATGACTACATTAAAAAACACAACCGCGATTCAGTTGGCCGTGCAAGGCGGGCGGGGTCCGCCGGACAACTCAATGACCGACCGTATAACGCCGCGTGACGGCGTTTGACCGAATGCCCAATCGAACTAAAAGGAGCCTCAAAATGTTAAGCCCACGTCTTACCTTCCGGGTGTGTCAGATGCCACCGACCGCAGCCGTCAAAAACAAGGCCCCGCCGAAAGATGACCAAAAACATTTTGAATTTTTCCCGGCACGTCAGCCTTCTATATTTTAAGTTTTATACGGTAAGCAAGCGAAGCGATGATTTAAGGAATGTGGTATGCCGCCGATTTTTGAAAACGACGCTCTTGTCACTTTTTATCGACCGTGCTGGGCCGCTCATGAACGCGGACCGCCGGAAGGGCAAACAATTATAGAAGTTAATCTATCGCACTTATACCCTCTTTTAACGCCTTTTAATCGCAACTCGTATTTTGCGCAGAATGGCTTTTTTTGCCTTCTCCTCCTCCGCTTCTGTCATGTGCAGACA
>JAAYQH010000064.1 GCA_012519365.1 Planctomycetota bacterium
CACATGCCTCACCGGTTTGCGGACGCTCGAATGCCGCGGGTTTCAGAGAGACTACGCATGCCTTGTTATTTAGAGCCGGCCAAGCCATTCTTCGGCAAGGACCGCAAAGTCGGCTAAATCCACATGTCCATCGCAATCTAAATCTGCTGCACCCGCATCGGCGGCCTGCCATGTTTCGGCCAGCCGGATAAAGTCCAGCATATCTACGACGCCATCCGGCACGATGTCGGCGCTCAGGGCGTTATCTGCATACATTTTCTCAATATGAGTTGCACTTAACGGGCGATCATAGATCCGCACTTCATCCAGAAAGCCCTCATAATACGTCGCGTCTGCGGGATCGATTCGCGCTCCGATCAGCACATCATCGGCCGCGGCGGTGTTAATCGGGATATTGGGGTTGATGTTGACCTCTGTCTCGAACCGTCCGTCTACATACAGTTGAATGTCGTCAATTGCGGCGGCAGTTGAATCCGGAATCACCAGTGCGATGTGATGCCATTGTCCGTCATTGATCGTCCGTTCGGTGGTGATGTTGCCGCCCCATACGCCGGCGCCGAACTGTCCGTTGACTGTTCCGAACATCCATTTCTGCCCAGGCTGGGGCCGACCCCAGGAGAGCACAAGATTTTGATCCGTGGCGGTGGTCTTCACCCAGGCGGTGCAGGTTCGGCTTTGTCCGCCGCTGATGCCGGTAAAGCCCGGGACTCTCAAATAGCTGTCAACGCCGTTAAGGTGCAGGCCTCTGCAGTGTTTTCCGGTCGTCCGGATGTTGTCAGCGGCGTTGAACAGATAGGCATGGCGCTGGTTGCCGGAGGCGTCGGCGGCAACGGTCCCGCTGCGTTCGTTAAACGGCCAGTGGGCCACAGGGCGTTCAGAACCTTCCACAATAAACGAAGTGATGCGGTCGTTCCAGCCGTCGGAGACAAAACAGACCTCCTCGGCGGTTTTGACCAGCGAAGGTCCCTGGAAATTGTCATTGTCATAAAAGGTGACGGTATAGCCGGGAACGATTTTGACCGATGAGGCGTCGTTATTTCGCCCGCCGGCGGCGATTAAATCGGCAAGGGTATAGGCGCCGATGCCGAACGAGGCCCTCCAACCTCGGTAATCGCAGTGCTGGAAGATTTTTACCGCGGTCGGGACGGTGATTTCAACGGCTGCGCGGCTGGTTGCGCCGTTGGAATTGGTATAGCAGACAAAATAGCGTCCTGCCCAGTCCGACTGGAAGTCGCTGCGTGTTACTTCCTGAAGGCCGTTTGCGGTCGCCCCGTTTGGAGCGATCCACGTCCACGTCCCGCCGGTGTCGGACCCGTCTGTCTGAGCCTTCAATGTGACGGTATCGCCGATCTCAAGGATGGCTCTGGCGGTTTGTATCCAGTCGCCGTTGTTAATTGACAGATACGTTTTTATCGGGGTCGGCACGGCATACCCGACAAACTGCCAGTGCTGGGATTGCTGGGCGAGGTTGGTTTCTGTGAGGATGACGGCGGTGTTGTTTGCGGTGCGGTTGTTCAGCGGCTGAAGGGATTTGCCGGTCAGCCGATTCTGAATGTTGAAATATCCGTTGCCCACATCAATCAATCGCCATTGTTGGGGATAATGAAATGCGTCGGTCTGAGCAATGACGGCAGGGGTATTGTTTGCGCTTTGGTTAGCCAGCGGCTGAACAGTTTTGCCGGCCGCCCGGCTGCGAAGCTGATAATACCCGTTGCCCAGGTCCACCCGTGCCCACATTTGAGACGAACTGCTCGCGTTTTCATCGTACAAGATCAGGGGCGTGTTGTCTGTGGTGGAGGAGCTTTGAAGCCGCAGACTGCGTCCGGAGATTCTGTTTCGGATGAAGCCATATCGTGGGGTTTCGCCGCCGACGGTGCCGGCCATTTTCCAGAAGGCACGGGCGACCGAGGCATTGTCAATCAAACTGGCAGAGGCATTGCCGCTCGTGTTGTTCCAACTTTCGGGATAGCGGCCGCTTGCGGGGTCTTTGCAGTTCCGGTGCAGAAAGGTGAGGTAGCCTGCGGCGATGTCGAGCCAGTACGGATTGCCGTCAGCCTCATACAAGTCCACGTAGGCATTGGTCATATCATGTCCGCCCCATTTACCGGTTTGCCCGAGGGCGTATGTGGTGGTATTGATAAACTGAGCTTCCATGGCCGCGGCCAGTCGCTGCGCTTCTGACAGGTAGGCTTTATCTGCGGTAATGCGATAAAGCCGCACTGCCGACTGAATCACCACCGCGGTAAGATAACCTAACGGGCCTTGATTGATTTCGTGATAAACCCCCGAAGAGATACGCAGGAAGGATGCCGCCTCAAGCCAATGGTATAAACGGGAGCCATCGGTCAGATAATGCTCAATGCCGGTGGCTTGATAGGCCATCAGGTTGGCCAGAATTGTAGGCGCCGTTGCGCAAATCGATACCCCATCGGTATTCGATTCATGCCAGCGAATCCCGCCGTCGTAGGTATTGCCGGGGCCGTTTTCGCCGCTCATGCAGAAGACAAGAATTTCCCGTGCACGGTTCAGATATTCGGTACTGCCGGTCAATTCGTGCAACTCCATATACACTATTGCGATCCAGGCATTGTCATCGTAATAGCGATCGCCGCAATTGCCCGCACTGGCATTATAGGCCCAGTACCCTTGGGCATAGCAGCGGTATCGGCTCTGAAAGGCGTCGGCCATTGAGGATACGGTTTCAAGGTAGGATGGATCAACTTTTGACGCAGCCGCCAAAGCACCGAACATCACGCCCTGGGGCCATGCATAGGCCGAAAACCGCTGGGTCAGGGATTCGGCGTAAAGGTTTCGGGTGGTGCTGCCGGTGAGCCGAAAATCCGTTTCAATTTGTGCGAGGGTCTCCTGTCCCCATTGCCGAAAGGTATAGCCCGTTTCTGCCTCTGCCCGGCTGAATACGAAAACACAAAAAACACACAGGAAAACCCATACTCCCTTTTTAATGGACACAATCAGACCTCCGCATTGCACTATCCTCGAAACTTTCAACATGTTAGGCCTCACATCAAACGTTCACTCAGTGTCACGCCTAAAACCACCCCTATACTATAACGGTGATAAAGATAGTCTATTTTAATGAAAAAAATACTTCAATTTTGCGAATGTGCAAAATTGTTCGTGATTGCCCCCTTATCAACAACCGCAAAGCCGTTTGGACAAAGACGTTTTGACTTGAATCTCCCTTGCGAATGCTTGCCGGATATGGTACGATAAGGCATAACGATAAAACTCCGCCCTATGTTTCCTCGACGGGGTCATACGGATACCTAAAATTGGAGATAAAGATGGCTAAATCTTCTAATAATTACAGACGTGAATCGTGCAGTTTTTGTGGTCGGGCTAAAAAACAGATTGACGCCTTCGTGGAGGGCCCGGCGGGCGTGTTTATCTGTCCGGAATGTGTAGAATTGTGCTACAATATTGTCTGTCAGGAACGGCGCCGCATGCAGGGCGGCCAGATGGCCCTTTCAAATGTCCCTAAGCCGCGGGAGATAAAGGAGTTTCTGGATCAATATGTCATTGGGCAGGAACATGCCAAGCGGTCTTTGGCGGTAGCGGTGCACAACCATTATAAGCGGTTGATGCACTCGGAAAGTGAGGATCAGGATGTGGAACTTGAGAAGTCCAATGTCCTGCTGATTGGGCCGACCGGTTCGGGCAAGACGCTGCTGGCCAAGACGTTGGCCCGGATGCTGCATGTGCCGTTTGCGATTTGCGATGCGACAACGGTGACGGAGGCCGGCTATGTGGGTGAGGATGTGGAAAACTTCCTGCTTCGGCTACTGCAGAATGCCGATTATGACATTGAAGCGGCCCAGCGCGGCATCGTGTATATAGACGAAATTGACAAAGTCGGCAAGACTAACCAGAATGTGTCCATCACGCGGGATGTGTCCGGCGAAGGGGTCCAGCAGGCGTTGCTGAAGATGCTGGAAGGGACGATTTCGAATATTCCTCCGCAGGGCGGGCGCAAACACCCCGAACAACAGTATATCCAGATCGACACCAGCCAAATTATGTTCATTTGCGGCGGCACGTTTGTAGGGCTGGAAAACATCATCAAAAAACGACTTGGTAAACGCATGATCGGGTTTGACAGTGAGCAGTCTGGCCGTGCCGAGAAAAAACAGGATTACAGCGAGGTGATCTCTCAGGTGACACCGGAAGACATTATTGAATTTGGGATGATTCCGGAGCTTGTCGGTCGTTTGCCGATTATCACGACATTGTCGGCCCTCGATGAGGCGGCATTAATTCGGATTCTGACCGAGCCGAAGAATGCCTTGGTCAGGCAGTATCAGCGGCTCTTTGAGATGGAAGACGCTGAGTTGAAGTTTACCGACGAGGCCCTGATGCTGCTGGCTCAGCGGGCGATGAAACGCGATACGGGGGCCCGCGCCCTGCGTGCGGTGATGGAAGAGCTGATGGTTGATTTGATGTATCGCCTTCCGGAGGCGCCTAAACCCGGCAAGTATGTCATTACTGCCGACGTTGTTGAGGGACGTGCGGATCTGTTTGCTCAGCAGCGAAAAGCTAAAAAAGAAGGCGCTTGATCGCCCCCCTGAGCGGGTTCCGAACAAAGGAATCGGTATGCATAAAATGCAGAAGGAGTATGCATTTTGTGTATAAAGGGCTTCTGGGTCGTTTCGGGTGTCCTGCTATGCGAATATAGCGTATTGGTTGTGAAATGGCAAATAGATGACGCAAGAGCGTATCCTCGGACCTTTATCGGCCCAAATCGAAATGAAGCGGGCAATTGGCCGGTGTTTGGCACGATAATTGTTCATTGGGTCGGTAAGATGCAGATACTATGATTTTTATCTTATTGGGGTATTCTTCTAACGAAGAGGTGCCGTCAGGCGGGCAGTTACAATGAGTTTGTCGGGAGATGCGCGATATGGAGATTATAAAGGGCCATCGCGACGGGAGTGTCCGGTCCGATGAGGCAGTTGATAAGCAGGCATTGAGTTTGGGAATTGACATTGGCTCGATCAGCAGCGATGTCATTGTGCTGGATGAGCGGGGCCATGTGATCTTCAAGGACTATCGGCGCACGCACGGCCGGCCGATCGAGACGATTGTCGAGCAGATTGAGCGGCTTTTTGAGCAGTATCCGGCCGAGGGGTTTGAACGGCTGGGGGTGACCGGCTTATGCGGTCGGCTGGCGGCTGAGGCGATGGGGGCGATGTTTATCAATGAAGTGCGTGCGCAGGCCCTGGGGGTTTCTCATCTTTATCCTGAATTTTCGCAGGCAACGGTCATCGAAATGGGGGGGCAGGACAGCAAGTTGATTTTCCTGGAAAGTCGGGATGATACGCTTGAATTAAAGGATTTTGCACTGAATTCAGTGTGTGCAGCCGGAACGGGGGCGTTTTTGGATCAGCAGGCCGAGCGGCTGGGGGTTTCGATTGAGGACGAGTTTGGTCGGCTTGCGTTGCAAAGTACCTCGGTGCCGCAGATGGCCGGTCGATGCTCGGTGTTTGCCAAAAGCGATATGATTCATTTGCAGCAGGTGGCTACGCCGGTGTGTGATATTGTGGCGGGGTTGTGTTTGGCGCTGGCCCGAAGTTTGAAGAGCAATCTGGGTTGCGGCAGGCAGTTCGTCAAACCGGTGATTTTTACCGGCGGCGTGGCGGCCAATGCGGGGGTGGTCAGGGCGTTTGAGGAGGTTCTGGGTCTGGAACAAGGCGAGTTGATTGTGCCCGGGCTGCATTTTTATACCGGGGCGTTGGGGGCGGCGCTGGCCGCTGGGCAGTCCTCCGGCGTGGCGGCAAAGACGGCCGTTGAGAAACTTCGGTCCTTGCTGACAGATGGGCAAGGGGCCCATCAGCGGATTCCGCATCGGGGGCCGCTGGCTGTGCCGGTACTGCTGCCGCCGGAAAGCCGGGTCTATACCGACTGGCGGGAAACCGAGCCGGGCTGTGAGGCGTATTTGGGGGTGGATGTCGGGTCGATCAGTACGAATGTGGCGGTGGTGGACAGCGAAAAACGGGTGCTGGCCAAGGCGTACTTGATGACGGCCGGACGTCCGCTCGAAGCGGTGCGGGAGGGGTTGCGTCGTGTGGGCCGACAGGTCGCCGGCAAGGTGCGAATTGCAGGGGCGGCCACAACCGGTTCGGGGCGATACCTGACGGGCGACTTTATCGGTGCGGATGTGGTAATTAACGAGATTACTGCGCAGGCAGCAGGGGCTGTGGCGGTCTGCCCGGAGGTCGATACGATTTTTGAGATTGGCGGGCAGGACAGCAAGTTCATCCGGCTGGAAAACGGCGTGGTGTTGGATTTTGAAATGAACCATGCGTGTGCGGCCGGGACGGGGTCGTTTCTGGAAGAGCAGGCCCAGCGGTTGGGGATTTCGATCAAAGAGGAATTTGCGGCACTGGCGGCCAAAAGCCCAAAACCGGTGCAGTTGGGTGAGCGGTGTACCGTGTTTATTGAATCGGATTTGCTCGGCTATCAGCAACGCGGCGCCAAGACGGAGGATTTGGTAGCGGGGCTGGCGTATTCGATTGTGGCCAATTATCTGCATCGTGTTGTCGGGCGGCGCAAGATCGGCCGGCATATCTGCTTTCAGGGGGGCACAGCCTTTAACAAGGCGGTATGGGCGGCATTTGAGACCGTTCTCGGCAAGCCGATTCGTGTGCCGGATCATCATGAGATGACCGGGGCGATCGGGGCGGCGCTGATTGCCGCAGAGCATGTGCGCAAGATACGTCACGGCAACGGCGACAGCTATCGGACGCGGTTTCGCGGGTTTGAAAACCTGGCCCAGGTCCAGTACACCGTTGAGACGTTTATGTGCGAGCATTGCCCCAATGCCTGCGAAATCAAGAAGGTGCAGATCGAAGGGGCCGAGCCGTTGTATTACGGCTCCCGATGCGACCGCTATAATGTGCGCACAGAAAAGGCCAAGACATCGGGTGAGGATATTCTGAATTGGCGGACGCGAAAACTGTTTGAGCATGCGGAGGTGAGCATGTCAGCCAGCACAGATCAAACCTCCGCTGTTGCGACGGAAGTTTTATCTTCATCCTCCCTTTGCCATTCGGAACTCCAAAATCAAACCTCGAAAACGGTAGCCATTCCGCGGGCGTTGATTACATGGCAAGTGCTGCCGTTGTTTTCGCGGTTTTTTAAGGCGCTGGGGCTGCAGGTGTCAGTATCCGGCAAGACGACCAAGAAGACGATTCAGAGGGGGGTCGAGTCGGTGCCGGCTCAGCCGTGTTTTCCGGTGAAGGCAGCCTTTGGGCATGTGTGCGAGATACTCGAGACCCAGCCGGATTTCCTGTTTATTCCCTTTATCCCCAGTATGACGCCGGTGGCTGCCGAGCAGTCGTATCATAAGCTCTGTCCGTATGTGCAGTCGTTTGCGTTTCAGGTGCAAAGTGCTTTTGCCGGGCGATTCGGACGGACGCAGCTGCTTAGCGGGCCGTTGCGGCTGGGGGAAGGTCCCAAGGCGATGAAGCGATCGTTTCGGCATTTGGCGGCACAGGTGGGTGCCGGCGCCAAGCAGGCCGATGCGGCTCTTGAGGCGGCGTTAAAGGCGCAGCAGGCGTTTGAAAATGACCTTCGCGAAAAGGGTCGGCAGATGATCGAGTCGCTTGGGCCGCAGGAGCGTTTGTTTGTGTTGATTTCACGGCCGTATAACGGGCTGGATGAGGGGATGAATCTGCGGCTTTCGCAGAAACTTGAGGCGATGGGGGTGCGGTGGATGCCGATGGAGATGCTGGATTTGGCGTCGGCCCCGCTGTCGGATACTGCGCTGCATCGCTCGGTGTATTGGAGTTACGGCCAGCGGATTTTGCGGGCGGCGGAGATTATTCGGCGGGATAACCGGCTGTTTGGGATTTATCTGAGCAATTTCAGTTGCGGGCCGGATTCATTTTTGCAGCACTTTTTTACGATGCTGATGCAGCCAAAGCCGGCGCTGCTGCTGGAGTTGGATGAGCATTCTGCCGACGCGGGACTGGTCACACGGCTGGAGGCGTTTTTTGAGAGTCTCAAGCACTATCGGCCGGCGGAGCAGCTCGCCGATGAGACGAAATCGTGCGGCAGCACAACGTGTTCCTTGACGCCGGAGCATACCTTGTACATTCCCTATATGGGGGATGTGTCGTATGCGTTTGCAGCCTGTTTCAAGGCGTACGGCCGATCGGCAGAGGTGATGCCGATTGCCGACGAGGATACGCTCAATCGCGGGCGGCAATATACCACCGGCAAGGAATGCCTGCCGTGTGCGATTACAATCGGCGAGATGCTTCGGACGATGGAAGCAAACGGCCGGGCAGTCAAGTCGGCGTTTTTTATGCCCGGCGGCAGCGGGCCGTGTCGGTTTGGGATGTATAACTGTCTTCAGCGGCTGGTGCTGGGCCAGGCCGGTCAGCCGGATGCGACGGTGATTTCGCCCAATCAAGATGATAATTTTTACGCCGAGTTTGCACGCAGCCTCAAGGGGGTTTCGCCGGCGATTTTGCTTAAGGAATTTTGGAAGGCGGTGGTGGGGGCGGACTTGCTGCATAAGGTGTTGTTGCGGGTGCGTCCGTATGCGAGGGATGCTGCGGAGGCCGAGCGATTGTATCGGGAGCTTTTGGAGCAGTGGTGTCAGCAAGTTGAGGGCCGTTCGTCTCTGGCCCGGTTGGCGGCGTTTATGGAGCAGGCTGCCGAGCGGCTGGCGGCGCTGCCGTCGAATCGTTTGCAACTTAAGCCGCGTATCGGCGTGGTTGGCGAGATCTATGTGCGATTGCATCCGTTTGCCAATAATGCGTTGATCCGACGGCTGGAGTCCCTCGGGGCGGCTTGCGAGCTGGCCAGTTTTTCCGAATGGGTCTATTATATGAATGCGATGAATATAACCCAGGCCAGACGAGACGGCCAATGGCGAACGGTGGTCTGGACGTGGACGCAAAACACGGTCCAGCGGCATATCGAAAAGCGGTTGGCTCGGCCTTTGGAACGGCGGTTTGGACCGCTGACTGAAGAGCCAATTTCCGACGTCCTTGAGCTGGCCCGTCCCTATCTGGATCCGGCGTTTGAAGGGGAGGCGGTGCTCAGCGTCGGCAAGATTGTGCAGCTGTATCGGCATGGTTTTGGGGGCGTGGTCAATGTGATGCCGTTTTCGTGTATGCCTTCGACGGTGGTAAGCACACAAACACAACGTCTCGTCGCCGAGTGCGACGGGATGCCGATTTTGAACCTGAGTTTTGATGGCCAGGAAGATGCTGCGATGATGACACGGCTGGAGGCCTTTGTCGAGCAGGTCAGACAACGGATGCCGCAGGACAGAGGACAGAAGGCAGAAGTCATCGCTCAGGGGACAACGGTCAGAGGGTAGGAGGCAGAAGACAGCCATCATAGGCGAGATTTATGTGATCATTGAATGACAGGTTGGTTTGCATTTTATGTATGTCAACCTGTTTTTTATTGGCGTCCTTGTTTTTCTTGTAACTTCTTGTAATATAAAGACATATCCGTTTTCTTTCGGGCTGGCACAGAAATTGTTATCCATTGTGTGTAACCTATTTATCTGTGTAAGTAACCACGTGACCCAATGGAAAGGATACGGCGATGGAGATAGGCATACTGATGATTGCGATACTGACCGCGGGGCTGGGGGTGATCGAACTGTTTCGAGGTCAGATATAAGGCGGTCGGCCAAAAGGGCTGAGGATTTGTCGTGTTGAACAAATGAGGCATTTATGATACAAAGAGTGCAAAATAAGTCAACTTTTCCGGACCCCGACACGATGACGGAACGACTGACCATAGAGCCGCTTGAACAAACCGACGGCAAGGGCTATTCACCCGAGGTACGCGACTATTTTGCTCATTACAGGCTGGATGTCACGATGACCGATGGTGCACATTTCTTTGGAACCTTTGCGTCCGGCGATTTTACCCTGGCCGGGCATCTGTATCGACCCTCGACCTATCGTGCCACGGTGGTTTTGCTTCATGGGTATCTGAATCACAGCGGACAATTCAAGAATCTGATTTCCTTTTTGCAGGATGCGGGATTTGCGGTCGGGGTATTTGATTTGCCCGGCCATGGTTACAGCAGCGGCCCGCGTGCGGCCATCGAGTCGTTTGATCAGTATGGCCGCGCGGCGGCGGATTTTATGACCGTTGTGCAAAAGCGACTGAGCGGGCCGTACTACGCGGTGGGTTTTAGTCTGGGCGGGGCGATTGCGATGGATCTGCTGCTGGCCGGACGGTCGCCCTTCGAAAAGACCGTGCTGGCCGCGCCGCTGGTGCACTGGACGCTGTATGAGCAGTCCAAAGGGACGTACAACGTATACCGCACGTTTACCGACCGCATCAAGCGGTTTTGTCAACGCAATACCTCGGACCGGGAGTATCTGACCTTTAATCGCACGCAGGATTATTTGAATGGCGATTCGATTTCGCTGCGGTGGGTCAAGGCCCTGTTTGACTGGAACGCGCGACTCGAGTCGATGGGACCCTGCGCCTGGCCGGTAGGGGTGCTGCAGGGCGATAAAGATCGCACGGTGGAATGGCGATACAACCTGCATCTGATTCACGACAAATTTCCCAACGCGCACGTCGGCATCCTGCCCGGTGCTCGTCACGAGCTGTTTAATGAATCGCCGCCTCTTCGGGCCCGGGCCATGCAAAAAACAGCCGATTTTTTGGGTTGAAACTTCCGACAATAAACGTTCACCGCTAAGGATAGAGACAGGACATCGACAAGTGGATAACGTCAATCGCACAAGTACATCGTTTCGCTGGCACAACACGACGCAATTCTTAGGGGCGATGAATGACAACGTTTTTCGCTGGCTGGCGGTGTTTTTTCTCATCGGAGTGCTGGGTAAGGAACATGCCTCAAAGATTACGGCGTTGACAGGATTTGTGTTTGTGCTGCCGTTTTTGCTGTTTACCGCGCCGGCGGGCGTTCTGGCAGATCGTTTCAGCAAGCGGGATATCATTGTGCTGGCCAAACTGGCCGAGCTGGCGGTGATGGGGCTGGCGGCGGTGTCGTTTTATTTTCACAGCGTGGCAGGGGTGTATGTAACTCTGTTTTTGATGAGCACCCAAAGCGCATTTTTCGGGCCGTGCAAATATGGGATTATTCCCGAATTGGTGGAGGCGGATAAGATCTCGCGGGCCAACAGTTTTTTGGAGGGGCTGACCTTTTTGTCGATTGTGATTGGCACGGCGATTGCCCCGTGGCTGGCCGAACGGGTACGGCCGGACTTTGCGGCAGCCGGGCTGGTTTGTGCGGCGGTGTCGGCTGCGGGTGTGGCCGCGAGCCTGAAAATCGAACGCACCGCGGCCCGTGAGACAGGGCAGCGGATGTCGTTGTTTTTTGTCAAAGATATTTGGACGGCACTGCGGCAGGTCCGGCATGATCGCCCCTTAATTGCTGCGATTCTGGCGGCGGCGTATTTTATGCTGTTGGGTGGATTTGCCCAGATGAGTCTGATTCCGTATGGGATCAAGACGCTGGGGCTAAGTGATACGCAAAGCGGGTATCTGTTTTTTATCGCGGCGGTGGGCATCGGCATCGGCTCGTATCTGGCCGGTCGGATTTCGGGGCGGTCGGTCGAGATCGGCATCGTCCCCCTGGCAGCATTGGGGATGGCGGTGATGTCCATCGGTCTGGGGCTGGTTCGCTATCAGGTCTCAGCGGTGCCGGGGTGGGGGCTGGTTCCGATTGTGGTAATGGTGGCGATTTACGGGATTTGCTGCGGGCTGTTTATTGTGCCGATCAACGCGTTTATTCAGCTTCGTTGCCCGGACGCGATTCGGGGACGCGTCATCGCGGCGTCCAACCTGGTTGGTTGGGTGGGGGTGTTGGCGGCGTCGGGGGTGGTGATGCTGTTTTGTGATGTATTGGGCATCCCGGCGGCGACGATGTTTGTGGCTATGGGGCTGCTGACGCTGGTGTTGGCAGTGGTCGCGATGCTGCGGTTGCCGGATTTTATGCTGCGGGCGCTGCTGGTGATTTTGACACGGGTGATGTACCGCATCCGGATGGTCGGCTTGGAAAATGTGCCGACTGCGGGCGGGGCACTGATTGTGTGCAATCATGTCTCATGGGTTGATCCGTTTGTGCTGCTGGCCACGCAGCAGCGGCGGATTCGTTTTCTGATCGATCGGACGCTGTATCATCGGCTGTGGTGGGCACGCTGGCTGTTTCGATTGGGGCAGTTGATACCGGTCAACACCAAGGATTCGCCCAAGAAGATTGTCGCGGCTCTGCACGAAGCGCGGCAGGCGCTGGATGACGGGTATCTGGTGTGTATTTTTGCTGAAGGGGCGGTTACGCGCAACGGTATGATGGCCCGTTTCAGGACGGGGTTTGAGAAGATCGCCCGCGGGACGAGCCATCCGATTATTCCGGCGTATCTGGGCGGTTTGTGGGGCAGCGTGCTGAGTTATTACAGCGGGCGGCTCTTGGGTCATTTCCCCCGGCCGTTGCGGCGGAAGGTGGGGGTGTATTTCGGAAGGCCGATGGCCTCGACCGCCTCGTCGATCGAGATACGACGCGCGATTGAGGAACTGTCGGCAGCGTATTTTATAGACAAAAAGCCGCCCCATCAGACGCTGGGGCAGATGTTTGTGCGCTCGGCGCGGCGGCATTGGCTGCGGCCGTTCGCTTCGGATACGACCGGCGCGCGTCTGTCGTTCGGAAAGACGCTGATCGCGGCGGCGGCCCTGGCTGACAAATTGGAGCCGATGACCGAGGGACAAGAGCGAATC
>JAAYQH010000065.1 GCA_012519365.1 Planctomycetota bacterium
CAATTCCTTTCCAAATTGACTAAAGAAAGTATACCAGAAAGGGGGGTTAAAATCTATCGGAAAATCTATCAACTGCATTATTGATATCGTTAGTCGACGATGGCGGGCGGGTTCGATTCCCGCCAGCTCCATGGTTTTGCCCTCATCTCGGCCAAAATGAGCTAACCTGTTGATCTGGCAATCGTTGCACCTTCAAAGGCCGGCGTGTTGTTGGCGGTCAGTAATTTCCGGGGTCGTTTCTATTTGCGCCAGCACATAATTGCCGCTTTGGGTCAGTTGAGAGATTCTGTCTGCACGGGGAAGCGCTTTAAAAGGACGAAAGTATTCTTCGTGAGAGACCACCAGCACCGGGTCTTTACGTTCCAGCACAGTTTTAAGGCTGACGTCAACCGATTCGTCCGGGTGCGGCAGAACATCCGCGGGTGCGTAATAATACGCACTGAACGGCACACGCCGAACAAAATAAATCTTTTCACCTGCTTTTTTATAGGCTTGCGCCTTGGTCAGAATCGACTTGGTAGAACACCCCATTGAATACGGAACAGCGAGCATTCCCACCACCGCCACGCCGGCCACAAGAGCGACCCCGGCAGAGCTGATCTTACGCTCATCGAAGAACGATAGCTGTAGAACTCGCTCCCTCAGCATTGCCAAAAACACAAGGTACGCCGGCACCAGCGGAAACAGATAGGTCATCAGCAACTGTCGAGCCATGGCCAAAAACAGGGTATTTACCACCACAACCAGCAAAAAATACATCAATAACGGATCTTTTCGAAGCAATGCGAAGGATAGTATTTTCCGGTTCTTAAAGAACTGAATCGGCCCGACGATGCTCCAAGGTGCTGCCGCCAGGAGCATCATCAACACCGCAGTGCCGCGGGGATATATATGGCCGTCGCCGTAGCGGTCGCCGTATTCATGAACGACAAAACGCAGCAGGTTTTCGTTGATAAAAAAATAGCGCAAAAATCCGGGGCTTCGTAATTCGGCGGCAATAAACCACGGCGCTACCATCAGTCCGAACAGGGTGATTCCAAGATACCATTGTTGTGTGCGAAGGTCTTTCCAGCGCCGAAACAACAGCGACCAAATCAACACGGGCAGACCGACCATCACCAGGACAACAGGGCCTTTGGTCATAAAGCCAATCCCCAGCATCCCCGCAGTCCACACACTCCAAGCCTTGCGCCGCTGTTTGTCTTGTTCCTGGCAAAAGGCATAGAACCCCAGCACTGCACCGGTCACTGCGAAGGTCAACAGCATATCGACAATGACCAGCCCGCAGGCCGCCAGCAAAACTACACACGTAATCCCCAAATACACTGCCGTGGCGGCAGCTCGCGATGAGAGATAACGCCGCAAAATCACTGCCATGATGACCAATGTCAACGCAAAGGCCAGCAGACTCGGCAGGCGGGCGGAAAACTCATTGATGCCAAACAGCTTCATACACCCCGCGGCACCCCAGAAAAACAGAGGAGGTTTGCCCAAAAAGGGGACATACTGGCCGTCAAACCAGACGTGAGGGATAACCCAATCGCCCGACTGCACAATCTCTTTGGCGATCAGGCCGTATCGGGCTTCGGTCGTATCGGTCAGCGGCAAAAACCCCATCAACACGCCTCGAAGAACCAACACTGCCGCCGCCCAGATATACACATTGCCGGAAGCTTCCTTCAGGAACGCTTTCATATTTATCCCCTCGCTTCCACGGGCCGGGCGGGCAAATAGGCCTTCTGAGGCCGCAGGACCGATACCAACCGAATCAGCAAAAGCGATTTGAGCATCGCGAGCCCATCGCGAAAAAGGTGAACCTTTGAACCGGGCTGATCATTCCAGACCACCCCCATCTCGGCCACTGCGGCCTGGCAAGCGACGGCTCGTGACAGAATCTCTAAATCAAACGCAAAGCCCCAACAGCACAACGGCTCAAACAGTTCCAGGGCAACGTCGCGACGAAAGAGTTTACAGCCGCATTGGGTATCCGCATACGGCAGGCCCAATACCACCCGCGTCAAAACCGACAGCATTTTCCCGAACCAATGTCTCAGAAACGGCTGCCTTCGTACCTGCGCTCCATACGCTCGGCGGGAACCGATGACAATGTCGGCGTCTCCCTCGAGAATCGGCATTTGCAATCGAAGCAATTCAGCCGGCCTGGTCGCACCGTCCGCATCCAGATAGGCGATAATATTGCCAGAGGCCGCAAGCACCCCCCGACGCACCGCATAGCCCTTGCCTCGGTTGCACGGATAACTGATCACCCTTAGACGAAGTCTGTCGGCCCATTGCATCGCAATCGCTTCAGTTTGGTCAGTACAGCCATCACACACAACGATCACTTCAACGCGGTCGAGATCAGGGAGTTCGCTCAGTCGCGCCAGCGTCTCGGAGAGTCGGAATTGCTCATTATAAGCCGGGATGACCACGGACAAAACAGCGTCCTCGCTCGATAATCTCGAATCCACCACTTCACAAACAAAATTGCAGACAGAATACAGCGGAGTATCCATAAAAAATCCTTTTGTTTCAGGCCTCAAGCGGGCGCAGCACAACATACCATTGTTTGGAGATCAGCGACCGTGACGGCAGCCACTTGACCACGCTCAAACCGGCGGTACGGATATCCTTTAGAAAGGTAAAAGGGCTGATTGGAATGCGGTCTTTGAACTCTTTTCGAAAGATGTGTTTTTCGACAAAAAAACGGACAACATCTGTGGCCACAGTTGAAAAAAAAAAGACCACGATTGGCCCGGAACAGATGCGGGACAGCTCACGCAGCCCCTGACGTCGAATATTCGGATCCGCAAGATGATGAAAGAGGCGATTGCACAGCACGGCATCAAACTGCTTGTCCTTAAAACCGGTATTAACGACATCCGCCACACAAAACAGATCTCGGTCCGACATCTGGCCCGTCGCTTCGGCGCAGCTGCGTGCGGCCTGGACCATATAGGGCGAAACATCGGCACTGACCACGAAAAAACCCAATTGCTTGAGCAGCGGATACATCCGACCCGCCCCGCACGGCAGGTCTAAAACCAGCGCCCCGCAGGGAACGCCGGCCAATCCCCTCGCAATGCATCGTTTTTCGCGTTGGTCCTTGCGGCGGTGGCGGGCATTCTCCTGAAAATAGCCGGCATACCGCTGGGCAGCCTCCGGCTGGCAGTAAAATCACACAATTTCCCTATCTGTAAGTATCCCTTCTGTTTGGCTCATTGTCAAAATCTCCTGACCACAGGTCTGAATTTGAGAACAAAAAGGCTCGACATCTGCCTTTGTCCCATCATTTTGACCTGACTATACCGAGCCAACCTTAAGAGAACCTTAAACCCGGATTTCCCAAGTAAATCCGTGCAAAAAGGTAAGATTTTGATAGTATAGGGCTTATGGATGCTGTCTACAACAGTTTTTGTGTTCAGATTTGGAGAACCTGATGGGTGAAGCCAAAAAGGAGG
>JAAYQH010000066.1 GCA_012519365.1 Planctomycetota bacterium
AACGCCCTTAGTGTGTCGATAAAATACCGTGGCGTGATGAATTTAGACAGTATCTCTTCCCGCTTTTCGGGCAGCGCATAATACATATTCAGAACAGAAGATCCTTTCATATCGCCGCCAGGTCCGCCGTCCAAAAAAAGGTCATATTGGTCAAACGGCCCCTGAGCCGATTTTGCCGAATGCTGCAGGGGGGATATCCCACCGCACAATCGAATCAAGTCTTCGGCTTTTTGCGAAATAATCGGGGCTATCGAATAGGTGCTGTGCCGCAGTCCCAAGGCCCTGGCTACCTCGGAAGCAACGGCATATTGTGCATCGAAATAAGGTTTCTGCATTACCATCGTCGCCGCGGGAATCGCTGAATCGCTGGGCAGACAGGCCGCAATAATGCGGCTGTCCAGTCCGCCGCTGAGCGGCAGCAGTGTCCTGGGAGATAATCGGGCACAAAACCGGACGCTTTTTTGAAGCTGAAAAAACGTCACCTCCGCATGAGCCTTGGGATCCAACCCAAAGTCAGGCTCAAATTTCATCGTCCAATAGACCTGCTTTTGAATCGCCCCATCGCGGATAGTCAGGTGGGTTGCCGGACTTAATCGTTCCATGTTTCGCAGGTGAGTATGAGGGCCTTCGGTATTGCCGAACAAATACATCTGAAGCAACCCTATCGGATCAAGCTCGATCGGCCGACCGCATAGTCGCGTCAAAAAAAAGAGGTTGGAGCAAAAATAAAACCCGTCATCCGTGACCGAATAATATAACGGACGTGCACCGAACCGGTCATTGACAATGTGCAGTGCTTGCGACCGGTCGTTTACATACACGGCGATAAACTGGCCCTCTGCCCGGGTTAAGCGGTCGGCGTAATCTTCCCTGTAGTGCTCTTGAGGTTTCAATGCCCCCTGCTCAAAATCCCAGTCTTGCCAATCGTGCTGCGTCAGAAACCCCAGCGAAATAAACAGATTCTGTTGTTTATCGCGACAGGCTGACACCAGTGAGCGAATGCCTTTCTTGCGTTTCGCGAAGAGATGTCCGCACGGATGCTCATACACGACCACCTCATCGTCATCACGCCGCTCGTTAGACAAACAGCGATACGCCTTTACACACTCATAAATCTCCTGTGTATCGCGTTTATTTCGTTCAAAACTATAATAGCCGCCGATAAGACTCATTGTCCCTCCGAAGAATTGAAGGACGACGCTCTGAGAGCGGTCAGGTGTTTCAATTGACGCCATTGCTCCATCACAAAAGCCAGCCATTGCGTCTTAAAGACCGGCGTTAATACCAGGCACACCGCCAGGTAAATCGCACACCCTGATGCAGCCAGCACAAAGAACCGCAGATAGGCCATCTGCGCCCAGAATTGCCATTTGATGACGCCAATCACCGCCATCATCGCCGCGACACCGGCCGCCTGGGCCGCCTGACGCGATAGAATGACCCGTACGCTGCAGTGAAGCACCCGTGCCATTAGCCAATATCCCAGCACGATCACAATCAAACTGCTTAACCCCATTGTCCAGGCCATACCATCCAGACCATATCGCTGGATCAACGGATAGAACAACAGCCCGATGAACAACACACGCGTGGCCAGCACCAGCGTCAAATAATGCGGCTTGCCCAGGGCCTGAAACAGTGCCCCCACCGGCAGTGTTCGGTATAAACTGAAAATCGCCAGGATTCGCAGCGTGCTGATCATCGGCTGCCAGCTGTCCTGCATAAACAACCCCACAATATCATCTGCGAATATCAGAATACCGCCGACCGCCGGCATCACGACGACACTGGTCAGATCGATGCTCTTCAAAAACGCCTCACGCAGACGGGCAATGTCGGTCTGAATCCGGCAAAAGGCCGGAAACGTCACCGACGCAATGACCGAGGTGAACTCCCGAATCGGCAGCTCAGACAGCCGCAGAGCCGTCTGATACAGCCCCAGCGAGGAGGCCCCCAGCAGCCGTCCGACAATCACACTGTCGCCGGTGTTCAATAAAAAATCCAGCATCGAAAGCCCCGTGATCCATCGTCCGAATCGCCACATCTGCCCCAGACGCGATCGGTCCCATTCAAACCGCGGCCGCCACGGCTGCAGCACATATGACAGCACCAGCGAGGTCATCTCCGATAAAACAATCCCCCACACCAACGCCCACACATTGCGAACCACAAAGGCCAGCACGACCGTGACCGTCACATTAACCAGCGTGGCAGAGGTCCGCAGCACAAACAGCTTATCAAAACGCAGCGCCTTGGTAAAGTACACTTTGGCCGGATTGCTGAACGCCCGAAACAGCAGCACAATGCCCACCACGCGAATAATCCACAGCAACTGCGGCCGATCGAGTATGGACCGGGAAATCCACCCCGGCCAGGCCTGCTCCAACAGCAGCCGGTACGTGCGACGCTGAGTTTGAGCCGTCATCGACGCGACACACTGGCGGGCATATGGCGACAGCGAGACCTGCTCGAAGGCCTCCGGCTGGTAGAGTGATGCGGTTTCAGCCAGACGATTGAAGAGGTCGGATAACTGCTGCTGTGCCTGCCCGACGGGGACCGCCCCCTCGGCCATCGCGGCGATTTGCTGACGCTGTTGGTCTGTCAGCAGTTCCATCACATGGGCGGCAAGCGGTTCATCCTGTCGAACCAGGTATGCGGCCAATTCGGCCGGCTTATGGAAATCTGTCGGGCGAAAGGAGCCGTCTCCATCAAAAAATTGAATGGCCAATGGTGCCGCCCCGACAAAAATCAAAAACAAAACCACCCCCCGAAGGACGTTCACCGTCCAGGCGGTATTCAAAAAAGGTCCCACATCCTCTTCTTTGCGCTGTACAAGGGCGGCATTAAAGCCGGTCTGGGTAAAGGTCTCAAGAATCTGGAGCAGCAGCATCGCGATGCCCAGAACGCCGAACTCTCGCGGCGGCAGGAGTCTGGCCAGCACCAAAAGCCGCACAAAGGAGAGCACCTGGGCTGTTACCCGCTCGGCCATCAGCCAAAGACCGCCGCGCAGTGCCTTGCGATACAAATCAGGATGTTCTTTAGCATTCAACTGGGTATCTGACGTCTCGGACATCGCACGGCCTAGTCGGGACACGATTGTTGTTAAACTTGGGACTCTATCGACTTAACGCAATGGGTGCATTAGAAATAACTGACCCAGAAATGTCAATTGCTGATTTGCCAACATCGGCAACGCCCCCTGTTATCGCGCCAGATGCACGCGAAAAATCACGCCGCTGGGCTTGGCGTTAAGCACCTCGACAAGCCCTCGGTGGGCCTGAGCGAACCGCTTGACCAGTGCAAGACCCAGGCCGGTGCCGTTGGCTTGACGTGTGGCCTCGTCGCCGCATCGATAGAAGGCTTCAAATATCCGCTTTTGTTGGGATTTGGGGATGCCCGGGCCGTGATCTTCCACCTCGATTACTGCGCTGTGCTTTTGAGAACGACAGCGAACAATGATTTGTTTGTCTTGGGCGTCTTTTGCGTATTTCAGGGCGTTATCTATTAGGTTGATTACGATCTGCATGACCGCATCCCGGTCAAACGCAAACGGCTCAATGTCTCGCAATTCCGTAACAAGGACAAAACCGTTTCGTTCGACGTAAGGCCGCATCATTTCGACCACGTCCCGCACGCAGTCGTTGATGCTGCCTATCGCAAAATCAAATTGCTTTTTGCCGCGTTGCAGCCGCGAAAAATCCAGCACATTCTCGATCAGCCGGCTGAGCCGCTCGCTTTCCTGCCGCATCGTCCCATAATATTCGCGTTTTCGAGACTCTTGCTTGACCCAGTCTTTTTCGAGCATCTCGGTGTACATTCGAATGCTGGTCAGCGGCGTTCGTAATTCGTGAGAAACTGCGGAGATAAAATCATCCTTTTTGCGTGCCAAATGGGCCTGTTCGCGAAGATTTCGCCACAAGCCAACCATTGCCAGAATCACCGCCAGCCAGACCACCGCTAATATCCAGACCAGCCAAGTCTGCAATCGGGAAGATTGATCCGTGATCCAGCCCGGCTCCATTTCCAGCAGATTCAGCGTCACGTAGCCGAATCCAAAATCCAAAATCGCCGTGTGAGCGGCGTCCGGACGCGGCGTTCGAGACAATTCAAAGGCCATCCCCTCACGCAGCAATTTGCGGGCGGATTGCTGCACCTGGCGAACCAATTCATCCGTGTTCAATCGAAACCCTTGCAGTAAATGGATGTTTTCGATTTGAACATGCCGAACAAGAAAAACAGCGTCGGGAAAAACTGAATCCGAGTTTTTGTCTGCCGGCACGATGAGCGGCACAAACGGCTCAATCCGAATCTGAACCATGGGTTCGGCCTGCGCTTTGGACACAGCACTGACCGTATTTGCCTCGTCGGAGGCAGGTTGTTGAGCAAGTCCCCGCCTCCGCGCAGCCATGATTCTCGGTGCCGCTATACGCTCTTGTTGAACCGTCGGTGGGGGCAAGTCCGTCGGAATCTCCATATTCGCCTGGGCGGGCACCTCTTGGGCAACCTTCACCGCGGCCGGCAACTCCGACCCGGCTGCGGTCATCCCGACGTTTCGTGTCGCGGTCTCTCGTGCCTGCTGCAAGGTTTGAGGACGCTGGGCCTGCTGAAGACTGTCGATGGAATAGGTTTGGGTATTCCCGGCAATACGCTGGGCGGCCTGACTTTCTTCGGAGGCAACCTGACTTTTTTCAGGCAGTGCCGTCTGACGGTCAGCGATCGGCTCGGCAGTATCGGTCCGCCGCAATACGTCTTCTTTTTTCTCCGTCTCCAGGGCCATTGCCGGGCTTCGCATAACTGCCGGCGTGCCGAAACGGTCCAGCCGCAAGGCGCGCTGACCGCGAAGGGAGTCGAGAACTCCGGTTCGAAGCGTCTGAAGATAGGCTGCCAACTCCGGCGGCAACTGCGACGAATCCGCCGATGCCGGCGCATAGGGCGTAACAATGTTGCCCTGGGGGTCGATTTGGAAATGGCCGTAGGCCAGCCCGTGCGTCATCGAATCAGCCAGCGGACTGCGCACCAGCGTGCTATCGCCGTCCGGGCTGTCCGGCACATAGGCATACAGATAATCGGTATAAGGACGCCGCTGCTCGGCCTGCAGAAACTCATCGAGTCGGCTCTTGACATCCAGGCGAATCTGCTCGGCCACCGCTACAAACTGACCCATCCGCTCGGCACGCAGACCGCGTTCGTGGGTCTTGAGCGAATAAAAACCCAAAATGCTCAGCATCAGCAGCGCCGCGCCAATCACACAACAAATGATACAAAACCGTCTGATCATCAGCCGCTCTTTTTGAATTTTAATCGGTCATTTTGCATTTGGTTTTAATCCTTGATTGGGCCGTCTTGAACCCAGCCTGGCCGGACAGGCCTCTTCTGTCTGTTTCAACAAACATCATATCGGTAGCCTTCGCCGCGGACGGTTTGAATCAACTCCGCCGCTTGGCCGGCCTGGTCGAGCAGGTCGCGCAGGCGGGCGATGTGCATATCAATGGTGCGTGTCTCGATGCCCTCGAGCGATTCATTCCAGACAGCTTCATAAAGCTCCTGTCGGGTTACAATCCGGCCGGGATTGGCAGCAAAGACTTGCAGCATCATAGCCTGACGACGGGTCAGCGCGGTCGTGCCGTGATCGTCTGCCAAAGTCAGTCGCTCCATATCCACCGTAAACGGACCGAACGCAAAGGCCTGTCCGACCGAACGGGTCGGGTCGGTGCGACGCAGCACGGCGCGAATACGGGCCAGCAACTCTTCCAGCGAAAAAGGCTTGGTGATGTAATCATCGGCACCAAGATCCAAACCGGCGATCTTTTCTTTTTCTTGTCCCTTGGCCGTGAGCATCAGAATCGGCGTCCGCAGGCCGGCCTGTCGCCATTTGAGACACAACTGCTCGCCGCTGATTTGCGGCAGCATCAAATCCAGCAGTATCAAATCAAAACGCCGCTCAGCCGCCAGCCGTTCGGCCGCCAGACCATCGGCGGCACCTGTTACGCAAAAGCCGTGAAACTCGAGAAAGTCCTGAAGTCCCTCCCGAATCTTCGGCTCATCTTCAACAACCAGAATGTACTGACCTGTTCTCATATTATCCGATTATCCATACCCAACAGATCTCCCCGCGCAAGCGGCCTGATATGTTGTACCGAAACGTTTCCCAATAGCCGTACCGCGCAAGCGGCCGGATATCACGACGCCTCGAATGCCGACACAACACATTCGTATCGTTTATCGGGCAGCTTGCGCTGCCGCGCTGTTGTTCCGTATCATTACTAAATACGCTCGATAGACACACCGGTCTTGTGCGACGAACCCTTATCTCAAACATTATATCCTCCAAATCGGATTGGCAACTGTAACTTTTGTGTAAAAACGCAACGGCTCTATTTTACAGACCTTTTACATCCTCTTTTGAACCGCCGTGGTATAGTTTAAGAAAACATATACCCTTTTTTGAAAGGACACAAACAATGAAAACACGCAGTCAACTCTTAGGGATGGTGATGGTGTGCCTGTGTGTGGCCGCCGGGCACGGGGAACCGGTCGCTGTGGACGGGGCAGTCACCTCGGTCATCGTCTATCGGGGCCAGGCGCTGGTGACACGCAGCCTGACGCTGCCGCCGGGAACCGATGAAATGGAATTGCTGGTCGAACATCTGCCGGAAAAGATTCTGCCGGAAAGCATATACGCCCAATCGGACGGTTCCCTTTCCGTGCTGAGTGTGCGGTATCGGGAACAGGTAACCCCCGAAGACACACGCGACCAGGCCATTGCGTTACGAGAACAAATCGAGCAGACCCGGCGAACACTGTGGGCGGTCAATCGCAATCGTGACTATATGGACGCGCGATGGAAACTGTACGAAAGCCAGTGGAAGCTCAGTATCGACGCGGCCAATCGGGACGCCAACGCCAGTGTGCTCGATGTCGATGGGTTTGAGCAATATGTTACTTTTCTTGATGAAAAAAACGCACAGATTCACGCCGCATGTGTGCAGCTGGAAGCGGAACGCAAAGACCTGGAAAAACAGATCGCCGAGTTGGAAAAGCAGCTTGCAGAACTGTCCAAAGGACGGCAGGCGGTCAATCGCCAGGCCCTGGTGTATATCACCGGCCGCCAACAAAGTCACGGCCAAATCCAATTGAGTTATCTGGTACGCGACGCAAACTGGCAGCCGCAATACAACCTGCGTGCGGCGCCGGGGCCCGCAACCACCACGGTCGAATACAACGCGGTTGTCTATCAGTCCAGCGGTGAGGACTGGCTTAATGCCGAACTGGCGTTGAGCACGGCCGAGCCCACCATGGTCTCGGCGCCGCCCGGATTGGTACCGATGAAAGTCACCCTTGGCCATCTTACCGCCGACCGGCTTGAAATGCCCCGCGCAGTGGCGGCACAAATGAAGGAAAGCTTCTCCGATCGAGGCGCGGCGTTTGATTCCCTGGTGCGCAGCCGATCCGAGCATATCGCCCAAGGCATCAAAGCCGAACGCGAGCTGAACACGATCGCTATCAGCAATCAGATGATCGAACTGGAGGCGGACCGCCGGACGCTGATGGCCCTGAAAGAACGCGTCGCGGCTGTACGCAGAACCGAAGGTGTCAGTGTTATGTACAGCCTGAAAGGCAAACTCACCCTGCCCAGTCGTACCGAACAGCAGATTCTGAATATCGCATCATTCGCGTGTCCGGCTGAGTTTGTTTTTGTGGCCAGTCCTTTGCTGACCGATTACGTCTATCTGCAGGCTGACATCACCAATACCGGCGATATCATCCTGCTGCCCGGCCCGGCTTCGATGTTCCGCAACGGCGAATTCGTAGGCCGCTCCGAGATGAAACTGGTCACCGGCGGCCAGACATTCGTCGCCAGTTTCGGAATCGATTCGCAGATTCAGGTGGTCCGTGAATTCGCAGACACGAAAACCGACGAACAGCTCGGCAGCCGCACAAGTGAACATCATTATCGCTTTGCACTGAGCAATTACAAAAGCACACCGGTCTGCCTGCGGCTTCTGGATCGGATTCCCTGGACGGAAAACAACGCCCTGATGATCGAAATCAAGGAAACCTCGCATCCCTTAAGCCAGGATCCTGAATATGTGCGCACGGAAAAGCCCAAGGGCATCCTGCGATGGGATTTGCAACTGGCACCGCATACCAGCGGCACCGAGGCGACAATCCTGACCTACGTTTATACGATGAAGTACGATAAATCGCTGTCGGTGGTTCCCGGCACCGACTAAGCCAAGGCCAGCGCCCTCCATCAGGCCGCGGCCGGGCAGGGGTGTATCAAAAATCAACACGATACATCAAGTCCGGTCGCGGCTTTTTGTTGAAGTCCGTATCCGGCGCGTTATAATCGCCCCTGTCGGAATTCAAAACAAAAGTCCATTTCGTCAAGCGTCTGAAACTGAAACTTCAGGGGTCTGAGATGACAGCAAAAATCATTGACGGCAAGCAGGTGGCCGCCCAGATGCGGGCGGAACTGAAAGACAAAGTCGCACAACTCAAGAGCAAAGGCATCACCCCCGGTCTGGCGGTGATTCTGGTCGGCCAAGACCCTGCCTCTCAATCGTATGTCACGGCCAAGGAGAAGGCCTGCGCGGAAATCGGGATGCACTCGGACGACAACCGGCTGCCGGCCGAAACAACGCAGGAAGCATTGCTGGAGTTGATCGCTCACTTCAACACAGACCCCAAAATTCACGGCATTCTCGTACAGCTCCCACTGCCCAAACACATCAATGAAGATCAGGTACTGCTGGCGATTGATCCGAACAAAGATGTCGATGGCTTTCATCCGGTCAATGTCGGACGGATGGTGGTCGGTCAGGACGCCTTTTTGCCCTGTACGCCGCACGGGGTCATTCAACTGCTGCTGCGAAGCGGCGTGGAACTGGCCGGCGCCGAAGTAGTCATTGTCGGACGCAGCAACATCGTCGGCAAGCCGCTGGCCAATATGCTCATCCAAAAAAGCCGCACCGGCAACGCGACGGTAACCGTCTGTCACACCCGCACCAAAAATATCGCCGAGCACACCCGCCGCTCGGACATCGTCATCGCCGCCGCCGGCCGACCGAACACCATCACTGCCGAAATGGTCAAAGACGGCGTGGTCATTATCGACGTCGGCGTCAATCGCGTTGAGGACGCCGCCAAAAAGAAAGGCTATCGGCTGGTCGGCGATGTGGACTTCCCGGCCGTCAGCCAAAAGGCGAGTCTGATTACCCCCGTCCCCGGCGGCGTCGGCCCCATGACGATTACAATGCTGCTGTATAATACCGTTCTGTCGGCGGAAAAAACGTTGAAGGCGTTGTCCTCGTAGCGACAGGCTACCGCCCGCCCTGCTGAACAGACGGCACGACACCGGCATCGGTCCGCGACGGCTCGTCGCTGAGGGAAATCAGGATTTCGATGCACTTTTCCGAATCGCCGTAAAAACACTCGAGCGAATAGTCGGCGATAAAATTGCAGGTCTTGACCACCGCCGGCACCGAATAGCGGCTGAGCGTATCGTACCGACAGAACTCAGGAAGGCCTTTGTTGCGTGAAAACGGCATGATACACACCAACAGAAAAAGCATGCCGGTAAGAATATAACCGAACAGAAAACCGCAAATCCCACCGCCAAGGCGATCAATCAGAGGCGGAAAATAATCCAGGTCATCGCGCAAAAAATAATAGTACGCCGTCAGCCACAGGAACAGAAAAACCAGCAGCGTCATACCGAACACACAACCGGCAGCATAATAGGGCGACTGCTCCAGGCCGTGGCTGATGCGTACGATTTTCGGAGTCGCCAGCACGCCGATATAGACCGAAAACATCAGACAAAACAGCGTGGCGAACATCGCATACAGGCCTTTTTTGACCCCCAGCCAGCCCAATAACACGCCGACCCCTATCAACACACAAAGTACCATCGCCATTCCTTACAATTGAGAAGTTACCCGTTTGATTTCTTTGAGGCAGGTCTGCCCTTCTATTACCTTCTGCATGCCGATTTTGCGAAGCGTCGCGTAAAACTGCTGATCGCCTTTTTCCTTCAACTCCCCGGCGGAGATCGTTTGGTTGCACAGCATCTGCCGCAGGGCATCGTCCATATACATCACATCCATCAGGGCCGTTCGCCCATAATAGCCGGTGCCGGCGCAATGGCCGCAGCCGTGAGCCTCCAGCAGCAATTTGGCGTCAAGATGACTTCTTTCGCAATACTCCACCTGACTTTGCGAAAGGGTGGCCGGCCCTTTGCAATACGGACACAGACGTCGAATCAGCCGCTGGGAAATAATCACCTTTAACGCCGAGGCAATCAGCAAGGGACGCACCCCCAAATCCATCAGGCGAACAATGGCGGCCATATTGCTGCTGCTGTGCATCGTCGCCATCACCAGATGCCCTGTCTGGGCGGCCTGAAGCGCGATCTGTGCCGTCTCACTGTCGCGGATTTCGCCGATGCAAATAACGTCCGGATCCTGACGCAGAACACTGCGCAATGCGCTGGCAAAGGTAACCCCCGCTCGCGTATTAATCTCAATCTGGCTGAGATTGGCAATCACATGCTCGATGGGGTCTTCAATCGTAATCACGTTACGCTGAGCGAAATCCACCGTCTGAAGCAAGCCGTACAACGTCGTGGTCTTGCCGCTGCCGGTCGGGCCGCAGACCAGCACCATCCCCGAGGGCTGCTCAACAATCTGCTTGAGCAATTTAATTTGCTCCGGTGAAAAACCGATCTCGGACGGCTTCATCGGCCCCTTGGTCTGATCAAGAATACGTATCGCCAGTTTTTCGCCGCCGAGGACGCCCGAACTGGCCATACGAAAATATACCTGTCCTTCCGGCAGCCGGGCCATAAACGCCCCATCCTGAGGACGCCGCTTTTCGGCAATGTCCATCCCGGAAATGGCCTTGAGACTGTTGATAATCGGCTGAGCCTTTTGAGCGGGCAGAACGTCATATTCGCGCAGAAACCCATCCACACGAAAGCGAACGGCATAGTGAGAGTCGCCCTTCGGGTCAATCAGAATATCGCTGGCACGGCTTTGAATCGCATCCAGCGTCATCTTCTCGGTGCGGATTTGTGTTTCGTATTCGTGGCTTCGCGAGCGAATCTGGCGGGAATACACATCGGCGAATACCCGTCCGGTCGTATCCATCAACTCAATCGCGGGGGCATTGTGCACAACACGGCGTTTGGGCTTGCGGTGCCCGACAATTGAATCCATCACATACCGCGGCACATCGCGTATGTCAAGGTCGCCTTCGGACAAGCGGCGGATGGTGTCGGCAATGAACAACACGATCAATGCCAACGGCCCGATCGCCAGTGCCGCCAGGTTGAAATAGGACCGATAAGTATTTGAAATCAACCCGCTGGCATCGGACCGTTTAACGGAATACAGACACAGATAAAACCAGCCAAGAAAAAATGTGATTTTTAGGATGCTAAACGGCAATGCGAACTCATCGCCCACGCTCAGGCAGCGGCCCAGCATCGTCGAATAATTCAATCCCCCCAACAGTCCGGCTGCTGCCAGTCCCGTTGGTTCCATCTCTGCTGCCTCCAAAACATTGGTTAACTCCTATTGTATAGAAAAAACGGCCAAACGCAACAGCATTTTCCCAAAAAGCCGTCACCTGTCAGCATTAGAAGGGATTACTCCGCCTCGCTGTAGATCATCGCGGCAATACGCTCCAGGTACACCGCATCCACGCTATCAAAGGTATTCAATTTGTCGCTGTCGGCATCCAGGACGGCTCGAATACGGCCCTGCCTGTCGCGACACGGCACAACCACCG
>JAAYQH010000067.1 GCA_012519365.1 Planctomycetota bacterium
CTTGTCGATCCAAATCCACCGCATAGCAATCTTCCGAAATTCAAAATCCGAAATTCAAAATCAATCCCAATTCGTCATTCCCATAGGCCTGCCCGAATGCGAGGGATGGGGCGGTAGAACGAGTATCGAGGACCCAATGTTTGAATGTCGGATTTTGTCGTGTTGTGTTCAGCCGTTTACTTTGCTGTCGATAAAATTCACAATCGCCTGGACCGTGAACAGATCGGCGATTTTGTTGACATCAGGATCGGCCTCAAATTCGCTCAGGTCGGTATGCGCCATCTTTGCACGCAATTCAGCCAGACCCTTTTCCGTAACCTTGCCGCCGCTGACGTATTCAGAATTATTCAGCACCGCCTCAGCGGGGAACAACTCTTCACGAGGCACCTTGATGTCGAACGCTTTTTCAAGCCGAAACACAATATCCAAAAAATCAATACTTTCCGCCCCCAGATCGCCCATCAGGGTCGCATCCGGCGTTACATCCTCGTCATCCAACCCCAGTGCATCGACCAAGGCGTCCTTGACCTGTTCGTAAATTTCTTCACGGCTCATTGCCATAATGTAGTGCCTCCGTTAGAAAACAAGACTCCATATCTTATCTTAATCTTATCCTATCAAAAAATGGGACAGACCCCTTCGGGCCGGTCTCATCTAATGCTTCTAATTGTTCTCTTCGGGTCTTAATAAGGCCCACCGTTTTTTCAACGCTTCAATAATCTGACCGTCGGCATGGGCCATTTTCGGATTTTCCTCGGCCAAATTGAAATGCCGCAGCGTAAATTGAGCCGAGACAATTTCATCCTCGCCGCAAATGCCCACCCCCGAAAAACTACTGGTGTTCTCTTCAATTGTTTTGGCGGTTACAGTATAACGAATCTGCATCCCCGGTGCCGCAAAACTCTTGTAGCGCACATTTCGGGCATTTTCCAGCAGGACCATACTCTGGGTAAAATTGTTGTGCTGACGTACCAGCCAAGAGGCCGATTCGATCAGACCTTCCAACAACAGCACCCCCGGCAGCACCGGAAAAATCGGAAAATGATCCGCCAGATATTCCTCCGCCAGCGAGACACTTTTGATGGCCGTAAGCGAACAACCCGGCTGAATCTCAACAATTTTGTCAATCAATACAAATTTCATGGGTGGAATTTTAGCCCAAAATGACCATTTTTCCAGTTATTTTTGACGCTTTTTTGACATTATTTCAGCGTTCGAACACCCGCAACAGCGGCATCGAGTGTTGGCCAATAACAAAAAAAGGCCGTTCTCAATCAGAAAACAACCTTCAATGTCTGTGCGAACATTCCGCTTGATGGGAAGTCATAACCTCTTTTAACAAAAGAGATTGCAAAAAATTATCCCACGCCGCCGACAATCCGTACAGACAGATTACTCGAAACCCTCCATAAAATCAAGCGAATTGTCGCTACAGGCACTTATTTTGCTAAATCCGCTAAAGTCTTCACGCGATTACGGATTGGAGGTATAATCCCTTCAGAGAAAACAGACAATAAATCATCGAGAAAGGAATGCGGACATGAGATTGGATAAGATAGCTCGGCAACTCAAATTGTTGTTTGCAGTTTTTCTACTTGGATTCGCTTTGCTCCATTGCCTGTCGGTTGGTGCAGTGGCCCAGCCGCAAGACGCCGCGGCCGATAAGCCCTTGAATCGCGATCGTGCCGAGGACAAGTCGGCGTTGTCGTGGCCGAAACCGACCGTAGAAAATCGTCCCTGGACGCGGTGGTGGTGGCTGGGCAGTGCAGTCGATAAGGAGAACCTGACGGCCCAACTGACGCAGTTTCGACAGGGCGGTCTGGGCGGCGTGGAGATTTGCCCCATTTACGGGGTTAAAGGCTATGAGGATCGACATATCGAATTTCTTACTCCCCGCTGGATGCAGATGCTTGCCCATACCACGCAAGAGGCTAAGCGGCTGGATTTGGGGGTGGATCTGACCACGGGCACCGGCTGGCCTTTTGGCGGCCCCGGCGTGACCGACGAGACGACCTCCGTGGCCGTGTCTCTGACGCATTACGACCTGCAGGGCGGCGGCCGGCTCGAAGAGACGCTGCCAAATATGCCGATGCAGTATGTGGCAGCGGTTGCCGGCGATGGGCGGCGAATTGATCTTACCGACAAAGTCCGCAATCGCCGCTTGGAGTGGCAGGCACCGCAGGGCCAATGGCGGATTTATGCCGTCGGCCTTCGCAATCGCGTTCAGCGCGTCAAACGCGCAGCACCCGGCGGGGAAGGTTACGTTGTTGACCCGTATTCAACAAAGGCGCTGGATCAGTACTTGGGCGTTTTTGACAAGGCGTTCGAGGATTTTGAAGGGCCAATGCCCAGGGCCCGATTTCACGATTCATTTGAGTATTACAATGCCACGTGGACGCGCGATTTCTTTGAGGTGTTTAAGACCTTACGGGGCTACGAGTTGCGCGACCACATTGAATTGTTATTTGGCGACGGCGACAAGGAAATGGTCGCTCGCGTCAAAAGCGACTACCGCCGAACAATCTCCGATCTGCATGTTGCATACATTGAGCACTGGACGCAGTGGTCTCATCGGTATCACAGCCTGTCGCGCAATCAGGCACACGGGGCACCGGCCAATTTGATTGATTTGTATGCCGCAGCGGATATTCCCGAAACGGAGATCTTTCGCACGGTCGACCAGCGTCAGATTCCGATGCTCAAATTCAGTTCCTCCGCGGCCCATTTAGCGGGCAAGCCCTATGCTTCATCTGAGTCGTTTACTTGGCTGGGCGAGCATTTTCAAACGTCGCTGGCCGAGATCAAAGCGGCTACGGATCTGCTGTTTCTGGGCGGCGTCAATCATTTGTTTTTCCACGGCATTCCCTATTCACCGCAGGACGCCCCCTGGCCGGGCTGGCAGTTTTACGCCTCGGTCAACATGGGCCCCAATGGCGGCTTGTGGCGCGATATGCCCGCCTATACCGCCTATGTTACCCGTTGCCAGTCCATTCTGCAATCCGGCACGCCGGACAATGAGGTGCTGCTCTATTGGCCGGTGGAGGACTTATGGCATAATGAGGAGGGGCTGTGGATGGCTATGACGATACACAACCAGGACAAGTGGCTCTGGACATCACCGTTTTATCAGACGGCAATAACGCTCTGGGGGAAAGGCTATCCGGCGGATTATGTCTCCAAGCGTTTACTGGGCAAGGCCCGTTGGGTCGAAGGGGCCGTTGTGCTTGGCAGTGGCCGCTATCAGGTGGTTATTGTGCCGCCGTGTCGTGTTATGTCGCCGGAGACGCTTGAGAAACTGATTTCGCTGACGCGCGACGGAGCGACGGTACTGTTTGTCGATGCGCCGCCGCAGGATGTGCCGGGCCTGTTTGACAGGGACAATCGCCGCGAACAATTGCACCGAGTCCTTCGGACACTGGGCGATGTGGGCCGGCAGGGCGGTTCGGTCTGGCAAAAAAACATCGGATCCGGTCGGGTCATGGTTGGCGAACTGGAAAAAATGCTCACCGCCTCAGGATTGATGCGCGAAACGGGTGCTGACAAGGGCTTGGGTATAGTGCGGCGAAGCCATCCACAGGGGCATCACTATTTTCTGGTCAACCTCAGCAACAAGCCGCTGGATGACTGGATTACGCTGGCCCGCCCAGCCCACTCAGCGGTGCTGATGGATCCGATGTTTGAAGATCGCACCGGTCTTGCAGCCGTGCGGCACACGTCAGATGGTCAAACGCAGGTTTATTTGCAAATGCAGCCTGGCCAATCGCTGATTGTGCGAACGTTTGCCGATTTGGCGGTCACCGGTCCGTCTTGGTGCTATACGCAACCGGCCGACTCGTCGCATACCCTCAACGGAACATGGCGTGTCGAGTTTATCGACGGTGGGCCGACCCTGCCGCAGCCCTTTGAAACAACCGATCTTGTCAGTTGGACAAAGCGGGATGACCCGCACGCTGAATGCTTTGCCGGCACGGCGCGTTATACGCTTAAGTTTGACCGGCCCGACGCCAC
Organism: Planctomycetota bacterium; assembly: GCA_012519365.1. Taxonomy (GTDB): domain Bacteria; phylum Planctomycetota; class Phycisphaerae; order Sedimentisphaerales; family Anaerohalosphaeraceae; genus T3Sed10-213. The sequence continues at coordinate 4,009 of JAAYQH010000067.1, forward strand.
GGCCGATGTCTGGCGGCTTGAACTGGGCAAGGTCTGCCACAGCGCGAAAGTGTTCATAAATGGCTCCTGTCTGGGGACGCTAATTTGTGAGCCTTACGCGATTGACATGGATGCCTCACGGCTTCAAGCCGGCCAAAATACTCTTGTGGTGGAAGTTACGAATCTGGCCGCCAACCGCATTCGTGATCTGGATCGCCGAGGCGTCAACTGGAAGTATTTTTACGATATCAATATCGTAAACGTCGATTACAAACCTTTTGACGCCTCGGATTGGCCTTTGCAGGATTCCGGCTTGCTGGGCCCGGTCAAACTGGTGCCGCTTGGCGCCTTGGATCCGCATACAATAATCGCCCGCAAGCCGACACTCTACATCATCGGCGATTCAACAGTACGAAATGTCACGACCCCCGGCCAGTGGGGTTGGGGCGAGCCGTTGACCGAGTGGTTTGACGACCAGCGAATAACTGTCGTCAATCGCGCACTGGGGGGACGTAGCAGTCGAACCTTCCTGACTGAAGGACTCTGGGATGCGGTTCTGCGCGACCTTAAAGCCGGCGATTTTGTGCTGATCCAATTTGGCCATAATGACGGCGGTTCGCTGTATCAGGGCCGAGCCAGAGCTTCCCTCAAAGGCATCGGCGAACAGACCGAGGATGTGATTCTTGAGGCTACCGGCAAGCCTGAGACGGTGCACACCTACGGCTGGTATCTTCGCCGTTACATTCGCGATGCCAAAGCCAAAGGCGCAATACCGATTGTCTTGTCGTTGGTGCCTCGGAATATCTGGAATGAAGACCAAACCCAGGTCATTCGCGCCGCCGACAGTTACGGCGGTTGGGCCGAGCAGGTCGCCCGTCAGGAAGGCGTATACTTTATCGACTTAAACGATATTGTCGCTCGCCGTTATGAGCAGGTCGGTCCCGAGACCGTTGGCAACGTGTACTTCGGACGGGACCACACCCATACCACCCCGGCGGGGGCCGCTGTGACGGCCAAACTGTTGGCCGAGGCAATTGACAAATTGCAGGACTGTCCCTTGAAACAGTACCTAAAACCGCAAAATAGCGGACATTGATAGGGGGTAGGCCGCACAAAAACAGATATTGTTATGCTGTTTTTTGGGTGTTGGTGTTGGGTATTATAAGGAATAGTTGCTGTTGATCCATTTTTTGGCTGAAATCTCAAATTTTGTGTAAAATTTCCCGAAAGCCACTATATCCCTTATGTCGTGTGTGAAGGGTTTGAGGAAGATGGTTCAGAGGGGTTGAATGTCAAAAGACGTCAACAACCGAGATTCGGGAGATTACGAGCTTTTTATTAAGCTGTATCTGGCCAATGAGCGGCGCCTGTACGGTTATGTTCGGACCCTGATTCCGAACTGGTCGGATGTGGACGACATCATTCAGGAAACCGCCGCGGTGCTGTGGGCCAAATTTGACCAGTTTCAGCGCGGCACCAATTTCCCCGCTTGGGCATTGAAAATCGCGCACAATCAGGTCTTGAATTACTGCAAAGTTCGCAAGAAGGACAAGCTCTATTTCAGCGAGGCGGCGCTGGAATCACTGGCTGAGTTATGTGAAACCAGGGATGCCAACCTTGACCAGCGGCTGGCGGCCCTCAAAAAGTGTCTTGATCAGTTGAAATCCGACGAGCAGAGGCTCATTGAGATGCGGTATCGGCCCGGCGGTTCGACCAAAAGCGTTTCACAACAAACCGGCAAAGACCTGCACGTCTTGTATCGCCTATTAAATAAGATTCACACCAAACTGCTGCTGTGTGTACGGCGGGCATTGGCGGAGGGAGAGGCGATATGACGGTTCGGCCTGAACAACTTAATCGTCTTATGCAGTTGTGCGGGGCAGTGCGTGACGGCGTCATAACACCCGAGCAGTTTGCAGAACTCAATGAGATGCTCGAGCAATTCCCTTGGGCCAGAGCCTATTATCTGGACTATGCCTATTTATGCACCGATTTGTGCCATTTTCAGTCTGCCGCAAGACCGGACCCCTGCGGGTTCGACATATCGGCTGATTCGGCTGTTACCCTCGAAATGCTTCGCATCCTCGGTGAATATGAAAAAACCGCCGAGGCGATTGAATTGCCGCCTGCAGAGCAAAGCCTGCCCATTACAAAAGCGACGGTGGAAAAAATTCCTCATCCGGTTTCCAAATTGTCGCTTGTTACCTTTTTTACCTCTCTGGCGGCCTTGCTGCTGATGGTGACCTATGTGGTTCTCAATCCGCGCACGTCGTATGAGGTCGCCACCCTGACAGATTCCCTCGGGGCCCAGTGGACCCTGCCGTTTTTGCCGCAAAAAGGCCTGCGTCTGACGGTTTCATCCGAACCGGTGGAGTTGCAGCGGGGCATTCTCAAGATAACTTCCGATAAGGGGGTTCATATTATGCTGGAAGCGCCGGCTGAATTCAATTTTATCGGCCCCGATGAAATTCTTCTGCATCACGGACGGCTTTTCGCATCGGTTTCCCAGGGAGGCACCGGCTTTACAGTCCATACCGACAACGCGAGGATAATCGATCTTGGAACGCGGTTCGGAGTTTATGCCGATTTGAAGGGCGAAACCGAATTGCATATGTTCAAAGGCAAGGCCCTGCTGATCGCTGGTCAAAACCAATTTCCTCGAAAGGCCACCGAAGTGTCCGCCGGCCGGGCCCTTCGTGTGGATTATACCGGGCAAGTGGTCAAAGACATTCCGCTGCGCGGTGATGTTTTTGCGCACGACCTCGATTCTCATACGGGGCTGTTGTGGCGCGGCCAGACGGAGATTGATCTGGCTGATGTTCTCGGCGGCGGCAGCGGGTTCGGGACTGGTCAACCAGATGTCGGCGTCAATCCTGCCACCGGCGTTGTCGGCAAGGCCGTCAATGCCACCCGTCGGCAAGCCAACACCTTTGTGACGGTAACATCAAATAGATTTATTGATGGAGTGTTTGTTCCCAACGGCAAAACAGAGCAGATTATTTCATCGGCGGGGCATCGTTTTGTCCAGTGCCCAGTTACAAGCGGCTATTTCTTTGCGGATATCGTCAATACCCCTGCGGCGGTTAGCCTTGCCGATGGGCAGACACAGTTTCCGCTGGTGCTGGGCGAGGTGAATTATTCGCTGCCGGAAAATCCCTCAATTCTGCTGCATGCCAACGCAGGAATTACATTTGACTTGAGCCGATTTCGAGCCCATCTGCCGGACGCGAAAATAACGCGATTTCAAAGCCAAATAGGGATCAGTGAGACCGCGCCGAAAAGCCGTGAGGCGGAGTTCTGGGTGCTTGTGGACGGACAAGTTCGCTATCACAACACCACTTTAATGCGGCCGGGCGAGAGTGCAACGATTTCTGTCCCGCTTAAAGAAACCGACCGTTTCCTGACGCTGGTTACAACCGACGGCGGCGTTTACGACGAACTTGAAGACCGACACGGCATCGGATACGACTGGTGCGTGTTTGGACGACCGGTTTTAATCGTGGAATAGTAAAGCAACGGGAACCATTGCACCGAGTAATGGTTAAAAC
>JAAYQH010000068.1 GCA_012519365.1 Planctomycetota bacterium
AACTGGCTTGAAGATGTCAACGGCAATTTAATTGTGCGCGAGCCGAACGGATTCTTCAAGTACGGCACGATTGTTAACGGTGTTGTGAAGCCTACCGATCAGACCGTCGGCAAGACAGGAGCCGGTTTTGCAGGGGTCAAAGGTGTTACTGGTTCGGCGATTATGCCGGCGCCGATGTATGAGATTCCCGCCAAGGCGCCCCAAGCGGTTCCGCCGCTCGGAACGGTGCGGAACCTGGTCATTCTTTGCCGGTTCAGCGACCATACGGATGATGCGATGATTCGTCCGGCCGAAGATTTCGAAACTCTTTTCAATGCTGTCGGCGGTGACCCGACCCTTGCGCCGTCGGGCAGCGTAAGAGATTATTATTATGAAGCCTCCTACGGCCTCATGACGTTTCAAAGCACCGTTGTAGGGTGGGTAACACTGCCGGAGTCCGAGTCCTATTATGTCGGAGATTTTGACGGAGGCGGGTTCTATCCAAACAATACTCAGCGTATGGTCGAAGACGCGATGAATCTGGTCGAACCGATGTTCGCGGACGGCACTTTGAACGCGGCCGATTTCGACCAGGATGGCGACAGTTTTGTTGATGCGATTGACTTTATCCATTCCGGGTACGGTGCGGAAGTAGGCTTTGTCGGTTCGATCTGGTCTCATCAGTGGCAGCTACCCACGCCGTGGGTCAGTGAAAGTACCGGCCTGAGGGTTCAGCTCTACCATACGGAACCGGCTTTGTTGTATGGCAATATGATTATTACGGTCGGGGTAATATGTCATGAGACCGGCCACTTCTTTGGCCTTATGGATCTTTATGACACCGACGGGAGCAGTGCTGGTATCGGGTCATGGGGACTGATGGGCAATTCGTGGGGGTTTGACGGTATGGGGCAATATCCCCCTCATCCCAGCGCGTGGTCGAAAATTCAGTTGGGATGGGTTGAGCCCGAGATTATCTCGGTAAGCGGTACCTATACAATCCCCGCGGCACAGAGCACGCCGTTTGTCTATCGAATTGACCGCGACTATCCGGCGGGCGAATATTTATTGATCGAAAACCGTCAGCCGATAGGCTTTGATCAGCGTATCCCGCAGGGGGGACTTGCGATTTGGCAAATTGATGAAACCAAAGGTTCACTCCAACAAAACAATGTCAACAATGATGAAGGGCATCCCTTGCAGCCGGGTTGGCCGCAGAATCTTCGGCACTACCGCGTCGCGCTGCTTCAGGCCGACGGGTTGTATCATTTGGAGCGCAATCTGAATCAGGGCGATGCGGAGGACATGTATCATGCCGAGGGCAATAACACGTTAACCTATCAGACAACGCCTGCGATGATCAGCTATCAGGGTCTGATTATCTATCCTGTTCGCAATGATATTATCGACATCAGTGAATCGGGCAATGAAATGACCTTCACCGTCGCGATGCCAGACATCGAGCCCCCGACACCAAACCCGCCTCAGTGGGATATTGAGCCGACCGCCACCGGTTTACATCACATTGTGATGCGTGCGGTCGAGGCCAAAGATGACCGTTTTGGGGTGGAATACTTTTTTGATTGTATTGAGGACGATACCTTTGACAGCGGCTGGCAGACAAGTCGCCTGTATCAAGTCGGGCGCCCGGAGGACGAAAACAAGCCTGTCGCCGGTGGAACCTATACCTTCCGCCTCAAAACGCGCGACACCTCGGTAAACCTGAATGAAACCGAATGGTCTGTCGAGGTATCCACAACCACCGCGGCTGTGGTAGACAATTTGCCGCCTGCCCCAGGGCCGTCGTCCTGGACGGGCAAACCGCACAAATATACGATTCGTCGGACAGAAGAAACCATTATTATGCAGGCCGGCGAATTCTTTGATGAAGCCGGTGTGCAGTTTTTCTTTGACTGCATTGATACAACCGATCCGAGCCTTTCTGCGGACGAGCTGGACAGAGTGCAAACAGATAGAACCTATGTGGTCGATCCGGCTAAAATCAATACCGGCTATCGTTATACCTTCCAGTTAACGGTACAGGATATGCTGGGCAACCAACTGGCGGCCTCGGTGCCGGGGACGGTCAGTTTTGAAGAGACGGTTACACCGCAGATTCTGAAGGTTCCGCTGATCTATCCCACCATACAGGACGCCATCGGCGCAGCGGTGGACGGCGATATTGTGGAATTGCAGGCCAACCGGGTTTACACCGGAGTTCGTAACCGAAATCTGGATTTTGAAGGAAAACGCATTACCGTTCGCAGCGAGAACCCTGAAAATCCGGAGGTGGTCGCCTCGACGATTATTGATTGCGAGGGAACGCAGCAAGGGGGCAACGATTTTGCCTCGCGGCGTGCCTTTGTTTTTGAAAACGGAGAAGGACCGGAGTCCCTGGTCAGTGGTATTACTATTATCAACGCGTATGCGGTCAACAACCCCCGTGAAGTCGTATCCGATGGCTTGGATGCTTTTGGCGGTGCTTTTTATCTGAGCAATGGCAGCAGTCCGACGATTTATAAGTGTGTTATTCGAGATTGTTATGCCCAGGGACAAAATGGCCGTGCCGGCATTGATGGCCAGGATGGCGTTGATGGCCAGAACGGGCAGGATCCTGAAAATCCGAATGGTACCGACGGTACCGACGGGATGGATGCCCCTCAGGATGACGGGGGCAAAAACGGCGGTTTCGGTTTGGGCGGCGGCATTTACGCCGAAGAAGGATGCAGCCCGATTATTATGAGTTGTACGTTTGAAAACGTCTGGGCTATTGGTGGTGCCGGCGGCAACGGCGGTAACGGCTCTATCGGCGGCATGGGCGGATACGGCGCCGGGGGTGCCTTCTATTTTGAAGGCTCCAGTGCACCGACTATTACCGATTGTGTCTTTATTAACTGCGGAGCGCTTATTGGGCCGGATGGCAATGCCGGCGGCAACGGCGGTAACGGCGGCCTTGGCGGCAAGGGCGGCGAAGCATACGGTGAAGGCACGCCCGGCAATGACGGGCTGGACGGTGGGCGTGGACCGGACGGGCCGAAGCAGCCCATTAAGGGCCTTGGCGGTGTGATTTACCTTGGTCCGGCCAGCACGTTGGAGATGTCCGGTACTACGATCCGGTCCGCTCAAACCACTGGACAGGGTGCCGCGATTTATCAGGTGGAAAACGGTGTGTTGTCATTGACAGACGTAATCATTCTTGAATGTTCTGCCGACAACGGCGAGGTAATCTATTTCGGAAGTGACGGTCTTGCCCAACTGAAGGCCGTTGAGTTCAGAGATAATACGGGATGGGATGCGGCTTTGGCTGTGGATGCCAATTCCGTCCTTGAATTGACCGAGACGATTTTCTCGGGCAATATCTCCCACGGTCTGACCGGGGGTGCTGTAAGGCTCATGACCGACAGCCGTCTGACAGCGGTTGACAGTGTGTTTTCCAACAACGTTTCAGCAGGCGAAGGCGGGGCGGTGTTTGCCGAGAATACCGGCGCCCTCGAGTTTAACGGATCGACTTTCTCGGGCAACAGCGCTCAGGGTGGCAACGGCGGCGCGCTGTCTGCTTGGTTCCCGGAACGGCTTCGTATCATCGATTGTCAGTTCCAACGCAACCAGGTCAGCGGCGGTTATGGAGGCGGTGCGGTGTACTTCCAGCCAACAGCCGCGAACACCGGCTTTGAGGTGACCGGTTCTGTCTTCACGGCCAATACCGCCGGTATTGATACCGATCCGATTCAGGGAGATTTTGGGCTGAACGGCAAAGGCGGCGCAATCCTGATCAATCCCTCCTGGAGGGCGTATGATCCGGTGTTGGATCTGGTTATTTCGGATTCTGAATTTGTCGGCAACGATGCCGATACCGGTGGAGCGATCTACACGTGGTATAATGATGTGCAGATTGACGGCTGTTCGTTTAGAGACAACTCCTCTGAATTCGGCGGTGCGATTTTCTGGTATCATGCTGATTTGAGCATTACCAACAGTGCTTTTGTGCGCAACCAAGCCAGCAATACAGACGGGCCGGTCGGGGCCAGTTCCGGCGGAGCCTTGTACTGTCTGGATGCCTCGGCTCGGGTTTTCAATTCGACGTTTGCGGCAAACACCGCGGAATTGTCCGGCGGTGCGATTGTCATGGCGGGTTCGTTTATAAAAGTTAACGGCGGAACGCAGGATTTTGTCAACTGTCTGATGGCCGAAAACGTGGCCGGGCTTGACGGTGGTGCAATCGCTGTTTCGGACGGTGCCGAGCCGTTCCTCATACATTGTACCCTTGCGGACAATACCGTCAGCGGCGGTGTTGGTTTCGGCGGTGCTGTCAGTTGTGTCTATGACGGCAATGACGAAGGGATGAGTTACGTCTTGCTGGAAAACAGCATCGCATGGGGCAACCTCGCTGTGTACGGCCCGCAGGCCGCGGTTGGGGATCCGAGCAGTATTGTTAACCAATTTGCGATGCTGGAGTTGTCGTATAGTATTATTGAAGGCGGAGCGGCGGAGGTTTCGACGGCTTATCCTTATTGGAATTCGTTGGTGTATGAAAACCTCGGCGTCA
>JAAYQH010000069.1 GCA_012519365.1 Planctomycetota bacterium
CACCGGCTCCATAAAGGACAGATTTTCCCATCGTAGCCACCACAACCGCCCCCGACGAATCGCCCGTTTGCGATCTTGACGTTCCACCGCCAAACGTTTTTCAGATACAGGATTCACTGACTTCTCCGTTGTTTTTTTTAGAGAACGCATTATACTGATAGGCACGTGAAATACCAGACGAATACGCCGGAAAAACGGCGCAGGGGCGCCCCTTGCCTCTTGTCCCGATCGTCCAGACCCTTTACTTGTTCGCTTTTGTCAATGTCAGGGCAGCCACACCGGTATGCCCGTGTGTGGATTATGGAATTGAAAAAAATACACCTGAAAAGTTTCGGCTGTCAAATGAACAAGCTGGATTCGTCGCTGGTAACCGCAGCGCTGGCCGAGCGGGGCTTTGTGCTGACGGACAAAGCGACCGAGGCAGATGTCGTGCTGATTAACACCTGTTCGGTGCGGGAGCACGCCGAGCAACGGGTGCTCTCGCATCTGGGGCACCTGAGCCATTTGAAAAAATCGCGTCCCAACGTACTGGTGGCGGTCATCGGCTGTATGGCCCAGCGAATGGGGGAACACCTGCTGGCCCACGAAGCGGTAGACATCGTCGCCGGGCCGGGACAGCTTCACGACGTGCCGGATCTGATCGAACAGGCCCTGACCAACCGACAAAAGCACCTCCGCGTTTTGGACAATATCCGTCAACCGGCCGAGAGTGAAACCATCCGCACCCTCAGCGACCGACTGGACAAATTCGAGCTGGCCTACGATTCGGACGCCGACCCCATCAAATCGCAGGCCTTCATCCGGGCAATGCGAGGGTGCAACAACTTCTGCTCCTATTGCATCGTGCCGTATGTCCGCGGGCCGGAGGTCTCCCGGTCGCCGCAGGCCATCGTCGAACAGACCAAAAAACTAGCCGACCGGGGCATCCGTCAAATCACCCTGCTCGGCCAGTCCATCAACGCCTATCGCTATACCGCCGGCCAAAAAACCTATACCCTGGCGGATTTGCTCGAATTGGTCAGCGCCATTGACGGCGTGCGATGGGTGCGATTTATCACCAGCCATCCGGGGCGATTCGACCCTTCCATTTTGCAGGTTATGGCCGCTCTGCCCAAGGTCTGCCCTTATCTGCACATCCCCGCCCAAAGCGGCTCAGATCGCATCCTCAAGGCGATGCACCGCGGCTACACCGCCGCCGGCTATCTCGACCTGATCGAGCAAGCCAAAGCAACCGTACCGGAATTGGCCCTGGCCGGAGATTTTATCGTCGGCTTTCCCGGCGAGACCGAGGCCGATTTTGAGGCCACCGAGGCGATGATCCGTCGCGTGCGATACAAAAACTGCTTTGTTTTCAAATACTCCCCCCGACCCGGCACCCATGCCGATAAAAAACTGGCCGACGACATCCCGGCCGATGTCAAACAGCAGCGCAATGCACGATTGCTGGAGGTCATTAACGCCATCGCCGAGGAGGATAACCGCGCATTTCTCGGCAGAACACTCGAGGTCTTGGTCGAAGGCCCTAGCAAAAAGCCCCACCTGAACAAAGCCGAGCATCAAGACAACCCCCAGCTCATCGGCCGCACGGCCAACGATTACATTGTCGTCTTCAACGGCCCGCAATCTCTGACCGGCCAATTCGCCACCGTCCGCGTCACCAAAACCGCCGCACTGACCCTCTTTGCCGAACTGACCTGAATATCCCAGAGCGTTCACACGGAGATGATTTATCGTTGAATGACAGCCGGTTTTGCAGTAAACTCTTCGGGCATGATGAAATCCGACGTTGTAACTATTCAATCCCCAGACGATCGTGAGGCGATTCGGCGTATCGGACGGCTCCTGCGGGATGGAGCCATCGTCGCCCTTCCGACCGAAACGGTCTATGGCTTGGCCGCCAAGGCTGAAAAAGAGGTTGTCGATCGACTTGACCGCCTTAAAGGACGCCCCGCCGACAAACGCTATACCCTGCATATCGGCCGCTGCGAGGAACTGACGCTCTACGTCCCCCGCCCATCGCTTCAGGCCAGAAAACTGATGCACCATTTTTGGCCGGGACCCTTGACTATTGTCTTTGAATTGGACAAAAAATCGCTTGAACAGACCCAAAACGCCCTGCCTGACCAGACTTATGAAATCTTGTACCGCGACGGCACGCTGGGGATACGCTGTCCAGCTCATCCGGTCACATCCGCCCTTTTAACCGAGGCACTGGCCCCAATAGTCGCGCCCAGTGCCAACCCGAGCCACCAGCCGCCGGCCGTCAGTGCAGCCCAGGCGGCTGCCTACTTTGACGGCCGAATCGACGCAATCATTGACAGCCCGGGTGCCTGCACCTATCGCAAACCCAGTACCGTCGTTCGTTCCGGCAGTCGCGGCCTGGAGGTCCTGCGCGAAGGGGTCTTTACGCAGCAGGATATCCTCCACGCCGGCACGGTAAATCTCCTTTTCGTCTGCACAGGAAACACCTGCCGCAGCCCGATGGCCGAGGCCCTGTGCCGAAAATATTTAGCCGACAAATTCAACTGCAACCTTGACGACCTGCCAAAACTCGGCTATAGTATCGAGTCCGCTGGTATCGCGGCTTTTGAAGCCATGCCCGCCAGTCGCCACGCGTTGGAGATCAGCCGAGAAAGGCACGCACCGCTGGATTCTCATCGCAGCAGACAATTGACCGATGAGTTGATTGCACGGGCGGATTTGATTTTTGTGATGACCCCCATGCACCGGCAAATGGTCATTCAGGCGGCTCCGCAGGCAAAAGACAAGTGTTTTTTGCTGGATCCATCAGCGGAAATACCCGACCCGATCGGTCAGGACAGCAGCGTCTATCGGGCCTGTGCGGAACATATTGAACGGTGTTTATCAGAGAGGATGAACGAATTGTTATGAAAAGAGTAGCGGTCGCAAATGATCACAGGGGGCACAATGCGATTGAGGAAATTCGGGCGATCATTTCCCAGCTGGAAATGACCTGCGTGGATTATTCCATTCCCGGCGATCAGCCGGCAGACTACCCGGACAGAGCCTATGTCGCCGGGCGGGCCGTGGCCGACAACGAAGCCGACATTGCGATTTTGGTCTGCGGCACCGGCATCGGGATGAGCATTGCCGCCAACAAGATCAAAGGCATACGAGCGGCCTTATGTTTTGACGAATTGTCCGCACGACTGGCACGCCAGCACAACGACGCCAACGTCCTGTGCCTGTCCGGCGATCTGATCGGCTCGAACACCCTGCGAAAAATCGTGGAAACTTTTCTGACAACCGACTTTA
>JAAYQH010000070.1 GCA_012519365.1 Planctomycetota bacterium
CTTGAGCAATTCATCAATCAGTTCATCTCTGTGTTTCTCTTCTGGTGTTTGTTTGGCCATAGTAAGTACCTTTCTAAAAATAGGTTATCATATCTATGACCATTTACACAGTTTATTTTACACCCTCCTTTCAGATTATTTCAATGATTTCTGCCAAATCGTTTCTTATAAATTTTTGCATCGATGCAAAAGCAATCTTTTTGTATTTTATTTCATTATTAATACATACTATAAAAGAATACTTAGTCGCCATAAAATATAGCCCATAATCGTAAATTTATCATCTTTTTGAAACATAAGATACAATACATTTAAAACTCTAAAATTCGATTCATATCTATTCATCCCATATTGGAACTAAGACTCTGTTTGAATATTAACCGAATAATGCTCGAATTCAAGAGTGGCCACAGGAAAAAGAATAGATCGCTCGCTATAAAATGCCTTCCATCCGTTCAGCCAGCGGCGGCGGGCGGGGCTGCCGCACAGTCGCCAGTGCAGGGCCTGGAGTTTGTTTTTCGGCCTAAATTGCCTCACTTCATATTTTCTGCCTTCGAAATCGAGAATAAAGGTACGTTCATCACCGGCTTTTCTATTTTTAAGCAATTCCATCAATCGTCGGGCGGATTCTGCATCAAAGGCCTCTTTATAAAACACGCCGCGGCAGCCCTGCTCTTGCAAGACAAAAAAGCGTTTACTGTTCCGCAATGTCTTCTTCAGAGCCTTTGTCAAATACGCCTTGCGCCGCTGGGTTTTGCACGCCTGCAGCCGCTGGCAGTACGCCGAGCCCGCCTTCCAGCCGCGAAGCCGGCAGTACTCTTGCAACAATTCATTTTCCCGAGCCAAATATCGCTCGGGCACACCCGTCAACACCATCGCAAGCTGTCGCAAACCAGCGTCGATTGAGATCGGTTTTGACCAAAACTTCAATTTGGCCGCGTCTATCGCGTAAATCACCTCGTCTGACACCAAAAAATTACCCGCGTGCAGGTCAAGCTGTTCGACGCCGGACTGGTTCATTTTAGCAACATAACGGATCAACGCAAGCAAGATTTCCTGGGCCTGCTGTAGCGAGGTCGCCGATTCGAGGGCGGCCAGCACATCGACAGCGTTTTCAATCTTTTCGATAACGAGAACATGATTGCCCTTGTCGTCTTTGGCCGCTAACAGAACCTCCGGAGCCGCCAGTCCGTGCCGGCTGAGCCGCTCCAGTCCCCGACGCTCACGCCAACAGCGAAAACGACCGAACACGTCCTCAAACCGCTTGACGATGACCGGCCGTCCCTGATACACGCCGTCAAAAACACTACGCCGGCCGGCAATCGTGCGAAGCAGCCGCTCGCACTGCACGATATGCCGGCTTTTATCCGAAGCCGTCAGCGTCACATCAAAAGAGTCCATTGCGTCGATTCTGCTTTTCATGGCCGCAGCCGCCGCTCCATATAAGGCCTGAGCAGTGGTTCTTCAAGTAAAAATTTATAATCGCGTTTGATATATGCCCTTCGAGTCAGCAGGCACATTCGTTTGCCGGAGCGGCTGTCGATGGGGGTGATGACCACGCCGTCGGCTTGTTGCGCCACGAGCAGATTGCGCGGCTTAAAATCCCAGTGGCAGAAATGGCCGCCGTGCAGCCTCGCCAAAACCCGAATCAATTCATCGACAATCACTTCCAGCAACGTGTTGTCCGGCGTTTTTCGCATTCGTTCAAGTATTTTGTCCAGGGATTCGGCATATTCAACCTCGCGCATCATATAGATGCCGCACTTGACCAAACCGAATCGGTTGCACACGGCCGCTGCCAGAACCGGTTCGGGCTGTGCAAGTCCCAGTCGCGCCATTGTCGCCGAGTTGCGATATTCCCGCAACGCCTGCGTGTTGCGAAACGCGCCCAACAGGCAGTTTCGCTGCGGAAAATAACGCTTGACATACACCGTCCCCAAGCCGTCTATATCCGCACGAAACACATCGGCCCAGTTCTTTTTGATGATGCGCTGCCCGCAACTCCACTGGAGGATCGCCTCTTCGCTAAGCACACCTGCATCCGTCAGGGCCTTTTGATAAGTCGGATTAAGATAATAAAGTTTCAGCATAATTCGACTTGGAATCAATGTAGTGTTTATGGTGTGATTTATCTGGATTGCGCCTTGCCGATCAACTGCGTCTCATACAGTCTCATATAGGTCGGGCAAGTCTGCATCAATTCCTCATGGCGGCCCTGGCCGACGATCTGCCCGCCGTCCAGCACCACGATGCGATCGGCGGAAATGACCGTACTAAATCGATGCGCGATCAAAAAGCAGGTTCGCCCTTTCATCAGTTCCCCCAGGGCTTTGTGGATTTTGGCCTCGCTGTCGGCATCGATCTGACTCATCGCCTCATCAAAGATTAGAATTTTGGGATTTTTCAAAATCGCTCGGGCGATGACAATTCGCTGGAGTTGGCCGCCGGAAAAGCCGCTGCTCTGCTCACCGATCATTGAATCGTAGCCCCCCGGCAACGTGCAGATAAACTCATGGGCGTAGGCCTTTTTAGCCGCGGCTATGATTTCCTCCCGTGTCGCATCGGGCTTGCTGTATGCGATATTGTTGGCCACGGTGTCGTGAAACGTCACCACATTCTGGGTGACCATACCAATCTGATCACGCAAACTGGCAAGCGTAGCCCGTTGAATATCCTGATCATCGATAAGAATCTGTCCGCTGTCAGGATCATAAAAACGCGGCAGGAGGTTCACCAGTGTTGTCTTGCCGGAGCCGTTAGCCCCCACGATAGCCACGGTCTGTCCGGCCGGAACGGTCAGATTGATCCCGTTCAGTGCCGGCTGCGAGGCGCCCGGATATGTGAAGACTATGTCCCGAAAAACGATTTCGCGACTGAGCGGCTTGAGTTCAAACGCGTCGGGGGCCTCTTTTTCCAGCGGCTCATCCAGCACCGCAAACACACGCTCGGCCGCGGCGTTGGCCTGCTGAACATTATTCCATACGTCGCTAAGTTTGCGAACGGACTCAGCGGCCACTCCAAGCCCGGCAAGCAACGCAAAGAAAGAACTGGGCTGCATCCCGTCATACTGAAAGGTCACCCACGCAGCCCCCACCAGAATCACGCCGCCGCCGACAATCATTCCCAACGCATCCATTAGCGGACTGGTCATCGACTCAATCTTGGAAATCCGCAATTGGTACTTCAACAGCGAACGATTGTTCTTTTCGTATTGCTCAATCTCCCAATTCTGTCGGTTATACACCTTGATCACGCGGAGAGCAGCCATCGCCTCCTGAATTCGGCCGAGCAAATGGGCAGTGCTGACCAACGACTTGCGCGCCGCTTTTTTCATTTTCCGACCCAAGATGGCAATAACCCCGATCACCAACGGCCCGGAACACAAAAACAGCAGAGACAACTTCCAATTGATCAGAAACGCCGTAAACAAGGCCCCGATAGCGACCATCGGCTCACGCAGCGTTTTGCCGAACATTATTTTGATGCCACGCCCGCTCATCGCCACATCGCTGATAATCCGGCTGGTTGTATCGCTGGTGCCGCGGGATGCAAAAAACCCCACCGGCATAAACATCACGTGACGAAACACATCCTCCCGAAGCTGTGCATTGGCAATGGAAACGATTTTCTCCGCAAGAAATGTTTGATAAAACCGGGCCAGGCAGCGCAATATCGTCACGATGGTCAGTCCCACAATCACCAGAATCATCGCGTGAAAAACGGCCTCCCTGCTGCCATCCCGTGGAATGAAACTCAACGGCCATTGGGCGGCATCGGCAAAAAATGGTTTTGGCGGGATAGCCTGTGAAACCGATGCGACCTGGATCTGCCCCTGTGCGTCGGGCCTGCGAATTGTCAGTTCAAGAACCGTCTGCGTTTCGCTGGTAGCCAGCACTTCAAGCATTTTGCCGGGCTGGGTCATCGGCTCCAAGGCACCTTCAGGCTTGACCGCGGCAATCATATCGCCGCGACGCAGGTCGAGCCGATCCGCCCACTTGTTCTGGTCAATACGATTGATCAGCAGATATTGCGTCTCTTCGGCGCCTTCGTCGGCAAAATCGCTGCGGCTGGGTACATAAAAATCCATTCCATACCGTTGAGCACATATTTTACGATCAACCCAACTATGTAAACCCTCTTCCTCCATCATCACTTTCAACAAGGGAATGATGGTCAAAAAAGAGGCTGAAAACATTGCCGAAATCAGAATTGCCCACAGAAACACCGCGATCAAACGCGGCCATTGAGGCCAGACATACCCCAGGACACGCCAAAATGCGGTCAAATTTCCTTTTTCGCTCATGCGTTACCTTTCCGCGTTCTAAGCTCGTAAACAAAACGCAAAACGGTAATCGATACCGCCCGCCCTGTCAAGAATGAATTGGCGGCTATCGTCCTGCGTACATCTTCTCGTAATAACTCTGATAGTGGCCGGAAACGACGTGATTGAGCCACTCGCTGTGGGACAAATACCAGTCGATGGTGCGGGCAATGCCCTCTTCAAAACTGACCGACGGCTTCCACCCCAGTTCTGTCATGATTCTCGACGAATCGATGGCATACCGACGGTCGTGGCCGGGGCGATCTTTGACGTGGCGAATCAGGGACTGGGGCTTGC
>JAAYQH010000071.1 GCA_012519365.1 Planctomycetota bacterium
GAGGGCTGGCAACTGGCGATGACTATTCTTTTCGGCGCGGCGACCGTTCTTTTCCTAATAACGTTCTTTTCGACCAAAGAACGTGTGCAGCCCATTAAAGAAGAGAATAACACATTCAAAGAGGATATAACCGATCTGCTGCACAACGGGCCGTGGCTGATGATCGGATGCGCTACGATTTTTCAGCTTGCCTTTGTCTTGATTCGTGGTGGAGCGATTGTTTTTTACTTCGATCACTTTATCCAATCTCAGCAGATCATGCTGCTGGGCAGCGCCTATACTTTGACTTCAACGCAGCTGGCTTCGGCCTTTATGCTCAGCGGAACGGTGTTGACCATCATCGGTGCGATTTCGACCAAATGGTTCTGTAAATTCAACGATAAGCCCAGGATTTATGCGGTGCTGTTTATGGTGGCCGGGATCTCAACGGGATTGGTCTATTACGTCCATTCGGACAGTCTTCTATTGTTGTTTGGATTGCAGCTTGTGATGTCATTTTGCATGGGGCCGGTGTCCACATTACAATGGGCAATCTATGCGGATACAGCGGATTATTCCGAATGGAAAACCGGCCGGCGCGCCACGGCGCTGATCATGGCGGCCTCTTTATTCGTACTCAAGCTGGGGGTAGCCTTCGGGGGGGCGGCCCTGGGCTGGATCATTGACGGCTATGGCTATGTTGCCGGGACGGTGCTGGATGCGGTTGCGGTCAAAGGGATCTGCCTGAGTATGAGTGTGTATGCAGCTATTCCTGCCCTCATTGCCGGCGGACTGATGTTGTTCTATCCGCTCAGCAATAAAAAAATGCTGGCCATTGAAGTCGATCTGGCTCAGCGCCGTGAGCAAGCGAAGCATACGCCGGGCGATGTTTCGCAAAGCACAGAATGAAACCCTTTCTATAAGAGACAGATGATATGTTAAAAAAACCTCGACATCTAATCAAAACGATTTACACGGCCGATCCTCGCGCCCATGTTTACAACGGCAAGATCTATATTTTCCCGTCCCATGATATCGACGCTGGGATTCCTGAAGATGATACGGGCGCTCACTTCGATATGCGCGATTATCACGTCTATTCAATGGATGATCCCGAAGGCGATGTCATCGATCACGGCGTCGCTCTTGATATTAAAGAGGTCCCCTGGGCTAAACGTCAGATGTGGTCAAACGATGTTGCTCAGAAAGACGGAACATATTATATGTATTTTCCCGCCAAAGACGACAAGGATATTTTCCATATCGGCGTTGCGATCAGCGACAAACCGGAAGGGCCGTACAAGGCCAGACCCAAGCCGATGAACGGCAGTTTCAGTATCGACCCGTCCACCTTTCGGGATGATGACGGGACGCACTATATCTATTTTGGAGGGATTTGGGGCGGCCAGTTGCAGCGATATAAGACCGGTCGCTATGAAGATAATGACGCCCTGCGCGGACCCGAAGAACCGGCGCTATGCGCAAAAGTCGCTCGGTTATCCGATGATATGCTTGAATTCACAGAAGAGCCGCGTGATGTCGTGATTCTCGATGCGTACGGAAACCCGCTGAAAACCAAAGACGAAAATCGGCGATTTTTCGAAGCGGCGTGGATGCACAAATACAACGGAAAATATTATTTCTCGTACTCCACAGGCAATACCCATCTGCTGTGTTATGCGGTAGGTGATAACCCCTACGGACCGTTTACTTATCAGGGGGTGGTGATGACGCCGGTTGTTGGATGGACAACGCATCATTCCATTCTTGAATTCAAAAGCAAATGGTATCTGTTCCATCACGACAGCAAACTGTCGGGCGGCAAGACGTGGCTGCGGAGTATGAAAATCGTTGAGTTGAACTATCGTCAAGACGGATCGATTGAAACCATAGACGGAAACGCAGATGAATAAATTGGCTCTGTTGGTAAATGATTAAAAGAGAATTCAATTTTACGGAGGTGTCAAATGAATCAATGGTTTGTAAAAAGGGTATCGGCAATCGTCATAACAGGGTTTCTCTGTTTGGCGCAAGGGAATGTGCCGGCGGCGGCCGTAGAGGATTTTCAACCGGCCTCGACCAATCAGCCGGGTCGGCAGTATCCCCAGGTCAACTCCGAACGTTGCGTCCGGGCACGCATTGAAGCGCCGCAGGCACAGAGTGTTCTGCTGGATATTGGAGGAGTACAATATCCTATGACCAAAGACTCGGATGGCGTCTGGACCGGCGATTCGGAGCCTCAGGACGAAGGATTTCACTATTATCAGCTTGTGATCGACGGCGCCCAGGTACCGGATCCGGGAAGTATGTTTTTCTACGGCGCCAGCCGTTGGGGCAGCGGTGTTGAAGTGCCTGCCGGGGATCAGGACTTTTATGCTCTTAAGAATGTTCCTCATGGTCAGGTAAGTGAAAACCTGTATTACTCCAAGGTCACCAACAGGATGCGCCGCTGTTTTGTTTATACTCCGCCGGGATACAACACGGAAACCGATAAGCGTTATCCCGTGCTTTACCTCCAGCACGGCGGCGGCGAAGATGAGACCGGCTGGTCCAATCAGGGCCGTGTGAATTTGATTATGGACAACCTGATCGCCGAAGGCAAAGCCAGGCCCTTTATTATTGTGATGGACAATGGGACTTGGACACTGCCGGGCCAGGCCCGACCGCGACGCGGCGAGGGGAGAACGTGGCCTCCCGCGGGCTGGGCGGATACTTTCAAACGGGTTCTTCTGGAGGATGTCATTCCCATGATTGATGTCGACTGTCGCACGCTGGCCGATCAGTCCCATCGGGCGATGGCCGGCCTGTCTATGGGCGGGATGCAGACCAATGCGATCGCCATGACGAATCTGGACGTGTTCTCGCATATTGGTATCTTTAGCGGGGGCACTGTCGGCGATCCTGCCACAGCACATGACGGGGCTATGGCCAATGCAGAGGAATTCAACCGGAAAGTCAAACTGATTTTTGAAAGCTGCGGCTCACGGGAGAATCCGGACGCCATACGCGCCCATGTTGAACAACTGAAAGCGGCCGGGATCAATGCGGTTTCGTATGTTTCACCCGATACCGCCCATGAGTGGCAGACATGGCGGCGAAGCGTTTATCAATTTGCTCAGCTCGTGTTTCAGGACGCATCCGTCCCGGCGACCGCGGCGCGGGAGCCTGCAATGAAGACCCTTCGGATTAATGCCGGCGCCTACGAGCCGTTTACGGATTCAAACGGCAATGTCTGGATGCCGGACCAGGGTTTTGCGGGCGGCGCCACCATCGAACGCGAACCGGATACAATCATCCGGGAGACCCGAGATCGGCCTCTGTTTTTGACTGAGCGTTATGCGATGGATTCCTTTACCTGGAAACTTCCTAACGGCAAATATATCGCCAAACTTTACTTTGCTGAAACGTTCGAGGGCATTTACGGCCCAGGCAATCGCGTCTTTTCATTTACTGTTCAGGGTCAAGAATTTAAGAATTTTGACATATGGGAAGCGGCGGGCGGTCCTTACATTGCTTATATCGAAACAGTTCCCGTGGAAGTGACCGATGGCCAGTTCCGAATCGATTTTGTCAGTCAGATCGAGAACCCGGCCATCAATGCGATTGAAATCATCCCCCAAACATCGGCTCAGGCAAGCGCCGGGGACCGGCGGGCCTCCTTGCACGGTGATTCGCTTACGCCGGATGGAATATTTACGTTTGGTGAACCGCCGGCGGGATTCCGTACTGTGCGCGACAACATTGCCCGAGGACAAGTGGAAACGATAGAGTATGATTCCGAAACAGTCGGAACGCGGCGTCGGATGCTTGTCTATACCCCGCCGGGGTATTCGACGGAACGCAAATATCCGGTCTTGTATCTGCTGCACGGCATCGGCGGCGATGAGACCGAGTGGCAGCGGTTTTGTACGCCGAACGTAATTCTGGACAATCTGATTGCATACGGGAAAGCTGAACCGATGATTATTGTCATGCCCAACGGCCGAGCACAGAAAAACGATCGCGCCGAAGGCAACGTCTTCGCGACTGCGCCGGCCTTTGCCGCGTTTGAAAACGACCTGCTCAAGGACGTGATTCCCGCCATTGAGGCTCGGTACTCCGTGATTGCGGACCGTCAATATCGCGCTCTGGCCGGTCTGAGCATGGGCGGGGGGCAATCGCTGAACTTTGGCCTGGGCAATCTGGATGTCTTCGCCTGGGTCGGCGGCTTTTCCTCCGCTCCCAATACAAAAGCCCCTGTCGAGCTGGTACCCGATCCGGCAAAAGCCAAAGAACAGTTGAGGCTGCTGTACCTCAGTTGCGGCGACCAGGACGGATTGTTTCGCATCAGCCGGAACCTTCACGAGTATCTAAAGGAAAACCAGGTCCCCCATATCTGGAACACAAGCGGCCACGGCCACGACGCGACCGAATGGGGCAATAATTTGTATTTCTTCGTCCAGTATCTATTCCGTTAGGATGTGCGCCCCACACCAAAAATACGACAGGCTTCGGTCTGAGACATTTGCTGTTCGTGAATCGCATGAACAACACGATGCCGCAGTTCCTGCTGCGCTTTTGGAGAAAGCTTTCTGCCATCGTGTGTTTTCATAAAAGTGCATACGATTTTAACCCGTATATGTTCAATAAATTATGCTCTGGTTAGTAAAAGGATAAACAAGGCGATGAGTAAAACGTTTATCAACATATCGTTTCGATTAACAGTGATGATGATGGCCTGTGCTGTTTGCTATGCGACGGATCCGATTATCCAGACGAGTTTTACGGCCGATCCGGCCCCTCTGGTGCATGACGGCGTCGTCTATCTTTACACCGGCCATGACGATGATAATGCCCCTCCCGGCCAGAGTCGATTCCTCATGCGTGACTGGCTATGCTATTCTTCCACAGATATGGTGAACTGGACGGACCATGGAGCGGTTGTTTCCCTTAAGACGTTTCCATGGGCAGTGCAGGAAAACGACGCCTGGGCGTCTCACGTCATCAAACGCAATGGCAAGTTCTACTTTTATGCCTCCGTGAGCGTGCCGGGATGGCCCAAGAACGTGATCGCCGTCGCGGTGGCCGATCATCCGCTGGGGCCGTTCAAGGACACTCTTGGCCGCCCCCTTATCGACAAGAAAACCGGATATATCGATCCTGCTGCATTTATCGACGACGACGGTCAGGCCTACCTCTATTGGGGCAATCCGCATATTTGGTACGTCAAGCTCAATGAGAACATGATTTCCTACTCCGGCGACATTATACAGGAACCCACGAAGCCGGACAACTATCAGGAAGGCCCTTGGGTGTACAAACGCGATGGCTGGTACTACATGGTTTACGCGTCCACCTGCTGTCCGGAAGGCATCGGGTACGCCATGAGCGACAGTCCCACCGGCCCCTGGGTCTATAAGGGCTATATCATGCGGCCAGACAGACGATCCACCGGCAATCATCCGGGTGTCATCGAATATAAAGGAAAATGGTACGTGTTCGGGTTCAATTTCAAATTGAACTTTGCCCTGACGGATCAACACCATGAACGGCGTTCGGTTTGCGTTGCGGAAATTCAGTACAATCCGGACGGCACGATTCAACAGCTTCCCTGGTGGGAAGAGGTTGACGCGGTCAAACAGAGCGAACCGCTCAACCCCTATGTTCGCGTTGAGGCCGAGACCATCGCCTGGAGCGAGGGCATGAAGTCCGAGCCAAGCAGTGCGGGCGGGATGAATGTCTATCCGACTCGGGACGGCGCCTATATCAAGGTACAGGGTGTGGACTTCGGCGATGAAGGGGCCGGCGCCTTTACGGCCTCTATTGCGCTTGACACGCAAGCCGATGCGATGAAGAACACTGTTATCGCACTGCATCTGGATAATGTGGGCGGGCCGCTCATCGGCGCCGTTCCCGTCAGTTACAGCGGCGGGCAATGGAAGCGCGAGACGATTGCGATCAGCCAAGCCACCGGCGTGCGGGATCTGTATTTTGTATTCAAAGGCGCCGCTGCCGGCAACCATGTCAAATTCGACTACTGGCAATTCTCGAAAAAGGGCGATACGCCGTAGTGGGTTGGCCGCAACACCGTGACCGACGGGTAATGTGATCGGAATTTTGTTTGGAAAAGCAGAGGAAAACGAGGCACGGTCAATCCTGTTCGGCACCCTGTTTGCTGTGGTTTGATGCCCTGAAAATAGCTTATAAATTACCTATTTTTGACAATAATAGAATTAACAGGAGATAAGACTATGAGTAAAACGTTTATAAAGATGTCGTTTCGATTAACAGCGATGCTGGTCGTCTGGGCAGCATGTTATGCCGACAATCCGATTGTTCAGACCAGTTATACCGCCGATCCGGCCCCATCGGTCTATAACGATACGGTTTATCTTTATACCACTCATGACGAAGATGAGTTGGTGAATCATTTCTTCACGATGAATGACTGGCGGTGTTATTCTTCAACCGACATGGTAAACTGGACCGATCATGGTTCCCCGTTGTCTTACAAAGATTTCAGTTGGGCAAGTGGGGATGCCTGGGCGGGTCAATGTATTTACAGAAACGGAAAGTTCTATTTTTATGTTCCCATGA
>JAAYQH010000072.1 GCA_012519365.1 Planctomycetota bacterium
CCCGCCACACTTTTCGACGGAATTGATTATCACCGTGCAACATCCCCCAAAACCTTTCTTTCTATAGTATTGCGTGCAAAGAAACGGACTGTGCCGCACTTTCGACACAGTCCGTTCCGTTCTCATTCATTGTGCAGTGCAATTTATCTCACACCAAACAGGACTACAGGGCGTAGGGATCTTCGCACGTTGGATCGGCCGGATTGTTGCACCGGAGCCAATCCTGGGCCAGAATCGCCAGATCAAGCAGATCCACCTGACAATCCTCATTCAAGTCACTGGCAAAAAGCAGGCCATCGGCCTTTACCAATTCACAGGAGGCCTGGAGCACAATCACCGTAAATTCATAATTAATCTCGTCCTCAACACCATACATTCCGTCATTGATAAACAGTTTAAAGGTATATTCACCCGGCTGCGTAAAGGTCACCTCAGGGGCCGCTGCGTCCGTTGCAGAGAATATCGCCGCCTGCCCTTCTTCAGGATCCGGATAAGTCTGCATCCAGTTATACTGGATTTCGTCATCGTGAGCGTCAAAGACCTCTGCGCTGAAGACAATTGTTGTCTCACCTTTCAAGATAATCGACTCCGGCGCATCGACACCCACGATCACCGGCGCGGAATTCAACCCCATCTGAACCAGCGAACGCACCGTCTCTTCGTCAATCGGGTAGCTGTACAGCCGCAAATCATCCAACATCCCGAACATATAATCGCCGGGGTACTGGGCAGGATCAACATTCTTGTTCTTTGCACCAATGTACAGTGTCTGGCCGACATAGGGATGCAACGCACGGTAGGTTTCGAATTCTTGGGTACCTGCCAAGGCCCCGTCCACATAAATCTTAATGCTCTTGCCGTCATATGTTGCGGCCACATGGTGCCACTGCTTGGCGGGGAACAACGGCACATTCAGCATTCGGTCTCTAAAAGGCGAGGCAATAAAGCGAAGCGAATTGTCTTCTCGCAGCAGACGGAAGATATTAACATCATCGTTTGTATCATTGCCGAACTGGGCGATACGTCGGTTGCCGTTCCAGTCATATGCATTGACCCAGGCCGCAACCGAAATGCCAAAATCAAGATTCGTCAAATTGGGATCTGTCACACTGTTGGGGTCAGGAGTTACCTGCACATACCCGTAATCTTCGAAATGAAGGGCATAATTAGCTTCACCATCTGCCGGAATCCACCCCTCAATAAAGTTTGGATCCTTTTCCGGGTCATTGTTAAAGTTGCCCATAATGCCGTGATCCGGATCTCCAGCCAAGTCACGAACGATCGTCCCTTCGCCTTCATTAAACGGCCAATACCCGACCAACTTGTGATCAACCTGCGAATCCCACACCCGCACCGTTGCTGTTACAGGATTGGATACATTGCCGCTGTCATCGGTTACCTCTGCACGAAAGACATAGGTTCCACGAGCAGGCAATATCAGTTCGGCGGTCGTTTGATTCTGAACAGCATCAAGATCGACTGCCGCCGGACCGGAGACCTGTGTCCAGACAATCTCCCAGTTTGTCGAATCAAAATCATAGATACTCAGATTGAGTGTAATCGTCGGATCAGCCATATCAACCACCGACACGGCCGGCTCCATCGTCACAGCCGCGGCCCATCCGTTATCCGGCGGTGCAAGCAACTCTATTTCAGCGATCTGAAACATTGAGCCGCCTCCCAAAGTTGGAAACATCAGTCGATAATGCCGATATTCAGTCTGATTATTGAAAATAATCGGCGTTTCATTCTTTGTTAGACGCGGCCAGCCGCCAATAAAGTCCACAATAGGTCCTTGAGAAATCAACGTCCATGGTCCATTTGCGGAGACATTCGAGCCGTACAACTCATAACTGTGCGGATCACGATCGGCAGCGTCATTTGCCGTAGTGAAAGAGAGACCCTGGACAAGGGTCGGTTGA
Organism: Planctomycetota bacterium; assembly: GCA_012519365.1. Lineage (GTDB taxonomy): Bacteria > Planctomycetota > Phycisphaerae > Sedimentisphaerales > Anaerohalosphaeraceae > T3Sed10-213. The sequence goes on from JAAYQH010000072.1 coordinate 1,923, forward strand.
GGAGTTCCTGTCCCCAATTGCGTGGTAATGATAATGCCGGCTACTTGGCCGTCTCTGAAATGCAGATACTTAGTGTTGACGTTGTTATCAATCGCAAATGGCGGCGCCTCGCCAGCCAGCCAGCGATTGTTATTGGGCTGCCCAATAACCGGATCGTCCGGCCTGGTTACGTCCTCAGCCGTCGGCGCCGCCGGCGAAAGGCCTGCTAAGATAACACTTACCATTAAAAGAATTGACAATGCCCGCATGATCGGACCCTCCGAAAAGAAGTACAATATGATCGTGAGCCACTACACTGTGGACTCCACTGTCCTGATTTTGTACGTTTGTATCGTCCGCCGGCCGATGCCGGATTACGTCAATTCAAAAATGATAATACATATTATCGCCTTTTTGGGCATACAAGTCAATAGGAAAAAAGAATCAAATATAGGACAAATGTAACATTTCCGGCACCCAAGCACAGCTCTCCCCAAAAGAACCGCCCCTGTTGTGAGGGGCGGCTCTTTCATCAATGCTTCTAACGGGCATCGGCCAAAACCCAGAACGCCCGTGCATTCGAGGCCGGATACAACAAATTCCACTCTGTAATCTCACCCTCGGTAGGCCTGTCCCACCGCTTGGGATACCGGCCTTTGGGGTCTCGAACGTGTTCATAGAGATAAGTCGCCGCCTTTTGCGAAACCTCTTGCCAGTGGGATTGGTCTGACACCTTGGACAGGTTCACCCATCCTTCAACCAGCGTCCAGACAAACATCGCCTCACAGCGAACCGCTCCGGTCTGCGGATCAACCCAGTGTTTTTCCGCGGCTGCGGCAATGGCGTTGGCCTTTTCCAGGTAACGCTTAACCCCGGTCAACTGATAGAGTTTGGCATAGTTTTGAAGCGGCATCCCTGTATTGTATGTCCATTTCGTCCGGTTAATCCGGCCCCGCGGCGTGATGCTGTCAAAATACAAATGGTCAGAATCCTGAAGATGTTCATCCAGCCATACCATCAACGCCTTGGCGGTCTCCAGATAGGCCCGTCGTCCCGTCACTTCGTAATATCGCAGGCACGCAAACGCCGTTGGCGCCACCGAACAGGTATTCATCGTTTGCTTGGGGGCCTCACGCCACCAGATACCCCCTTGTTCCTGATTGACCCCGCTCAGCGAAAATTCAATCGTTTTTTCCGCACGCTCAAGATATGTCTTGTCTTTGACTGCCTCATAGGCGTCAATCAGTCCCATCGCCACCCATGCGTTGTCGTCATAATAGCGTTCCACATCAGTGCGCGGATGCGGCAAATGGTCATAGCCGCCGATGCCGTTATACTCGACCCAGTAGCGATCCATATGTCGGATCAATTGATCCAGCGGCTCCGCATAGGTCTTGGCATCTGTTTGAGCGGCTTTAGCATACGCCAGCATCAACATCGAATTGCCCCATGTATAGGCAATCGCCCGTTTGGTGTGATCTTCGTAATACGCGCCGGGGCGATTGGCGATTGCGTGATCACGCTGAACCACTTCTATTGCTTGCCGTGCCATTTTTTCGAAAGTATTGTCCGGCGCCGCCGAAGCCGCCTCCGGCAGACACAAGACCCATACCATTAAGATCGTCGTAACTGACATTGGATACACCCTTTCCTTAATCGCGGCTATTTTGCCGGAAAGACATCGATTTCATTAAAGAACGTACTTTGAACCATCAAGTCCGTCACCCACATCAGATACCGGTACTGCTTATCTTTTGGAAACACTACACAAGACGCATGCACACCGCCCTGGCCAAGATGTCGGGTATCAACCCGCGCAATCAGCGTCCAGCCGCCTCCGTCCTCGGCCTGTAAATCCGCATCAAGCGGGATTTTTTCCGTCGCCGCCCACAAACTGAAGGTCTGAGGAGCACGATCAGAACGATGCCAGGAATAGGTGCAAACCTTCTCAAGGGCAACGGCCTTTCTCAAATCGACGGCAAACCGTCATTCGCCATTATCAAAAAAAGTGCACCGATCAAGATCATCGTTGTTGCGACCGACCAGCCCATCATTAAGCCGAACCAGCCGCCCCTCGGCTCCGCCCATACTGGGCGGAGCAAAATAGCCGTTCTGGCAATACCTAAATTCCACCCCATTGCCGGCATGTTGGTCGGCATAATCCTGATCCGTCGGTTTACACAGCGTCAATGCATCATAACTGTCCGCACGCTCCATCGTCACTGTCCCGAGGGGCGTTTTGCCCGAAAGATAATCGCCGGGGCGTTTGCGCACGGTAATCTCAGGGCGATTATCAAAGTTGTCATACAAATCAGCCGCCCCTCGAACCGGTTTGGCCGGATCGGCTGCGGCCATCGCAAAGACCTTAATCTTCGGCTCGTCCGGAAGCACGACAAAATCCGCACCGGCTGGAATGGGAAAATCATATTTGAAGATATAACTGAATTGGTACGCCTCATTTTCACCGGTGGCGGTATGTCGATGCGTCGCAAACCAGGCCACCGAATCGCGTTTGATGTAGCCCTTATTGATAGCGGTTAGCCAGCCCAAACAATTGTAGTCAATCTCGTTGAATGGCCGATCCCAAACCCGATTGTCAAACTGTCCGATATATCCTGTCCAGGCCTGTACCGACCAGGGAACCGTTGTATCCCCGATACGCATTGTCGCAGCGGTATCCTCATCCGCCGAGGCCAACAGATACACCCGCGTCCAGTTGCCCTGCGGCAGTGCGATGCGTTGCCCACGACACGCCACAGCATCACCGTTGGCCTCTGCGGCCGGGGCCATCACAAACTCCACATCGTCACAGACCAAACGGGCAGGAATCATCTCGGCCGGCATTGTTTTTTTAAGCTCGCCGAAACCCTCCTCTGCTGTTTGACCGTCTCGACTAAAAAGGCGTACATTGTAATCCAATGCAACCGGCACCGACTGCGGCCTGTCCAAACGTACCGATGCCTCTGCCGGCACGACCGCAAAACTGCGGATGGCATAGCGTGTCATATCCACCACCAGCGAACCGTCAACCACGTTGGCCGGGCCGATGCGACGCTCCTGTCCGTCCACTTCATAGGCAGATACAATGCCTGTGCCCAGACGCAAAACAACGTTTTCGGCGTCTTGTCCGAACAACTCCTGCAGCCGGACAATCACCGCATCGCCGGTTTCGGCCATTTTCATCGCCCGCACATCCACTTGCGGCGTATTGATATGCAGCATAGAAAACATCTTTCCAAGTGCGCCGCGGTTGCCGCTGTCGGCCTGAAAGGTTCTTAGCGGCTGATTCAGGCGCCGTCCCTGCCATTCCGACTGGGCCTGAACCCAGTTTCCGGCATGACCGTACAGCCCATAGACAAATTCATGTCGTCCCCAATCCTGGGTCAACTGATCACGATAATTGCGATGTCGGGCACCGGGCGTATTCAGCAGCGTCAAACGCACCTCATTGTCACTGGGCTTGTCCGAGCCGAACTTGCAATCCTCAAGGATTGTAACGCCGTACTCGCCGGACTCATCCGTCAGGGAGAACCATTCCCGGGCCAGCATCTCAAACTGTCGCGGCGTATCGGTTGGCCGCTGCATCACGCCAAGCCCCTGATTGTACGCGGCCGTTCCATTGTGAACAGTCAACGGGAAACTGGCTTTGAGCACACAGGCCGAGGACTGCCAGTCTACATTATTGTGGACCTCGATGCGTTTGCCGCCCTCGCCCGCTGTTAAAGAAATACGCTGAACAAAAACGGAGTTGTTCGCCTCCCGCTGCACTTCAAGGGTAGCGCGGACCGGCCCGTTTTCCACAACGGCTATCCGGGCAGGGCCGTCCACGCAGCCGATAGGCGGCATCGCTCGATCAGCCCAATCCATATTCCAGGCCGGCCATTCCCTCGGCGTATTGCGAAGAAACTCAAGACGAACCGGTCGAGCAAGGATGTCGCGTTTGGCCTGCTTGTCATAAATAGCGGCGATATCGCCGTCGCTATTGACGGATACGCGATAAAAGGCATTCTCAAGCTGCGTCGGGTCAATGTGCAGCTCCGTCCGTCCCCGATAGGGACGCGACGAGGGGCGAACATCATACACACCCACCCCGACTGCCGGCACATTGGCCAAGAAAATAATCTTCAACCCCGTATCCGTCTTTTCCACAATCTGAGAAGGCACCTCGCTTCCCTTGGGATCGTACACCCGAATCGCCGACGGAATACCCCCGGAAAACACAACGGTCGCTTCAGCCACATCCTCTCGGGCAATCGCCAACGGATTATACACCACCACCGGCTCTCCCTGGACGCGTGTGTCCAGCCCGCGGACAAGCCCTGTCATCGAATGCGTCAACACGGATGCAAACCCATTGGCCGCGATGATTTCATCGTTCCAGGCAAACTCGTACGCTTTGGGTATCGCTGTTCCGGGCAGAATATCGTGCATTTGACTGACCAAAACCCGCTGCCAGGAGCGATTGAGCATCGCTTTGGGATATGATGTTGCGCCCAGCCATCGGCTGATCACTGCGGCCCGTTCAGCCGCATCGGCTAACAGTTCATTCTTGCGATTCATACGTTTCATAAAGGCCTGCGAAGTCATCGTTCCCGATGAATGCTCGGTCAGCATCAACTCGCCAATGTATTTGGGCAGACGGGCTTTTTGCTCTTTGCTGAGGTCTTGATACAACCGGTCGGCCGAGGTCAGCAGCACATTAATCTCGCTGTCCTCATTGCCGAGACTTTCAATGGCATTGCGGACGTCCTCTTCCCGCGGGGCCCCGCCCATATCACCGACGCCGTAATAACGATAATCTGCGAAGATTCCGCTGCGACGACCATTTTCATCAATCCGCCTGATCCAGTCCCGATTGATATCCAGACGCGGCGGTATCGAACCGACATAATCTGTCGCATTCAGGGCGGCAGTTATCGACCGCCCGTCCGGGCCTTCCCACAGACCGACGTTAAACGGAATCCCCATCGCCGAGCCCCAAGTCAGTTTCTGCGTCGAAAATCCCAACAATCCCGCATGTGCCCAAACGGACGGCATATACGCCGGAAAACCGAAACAATCCGGCAGCAGAAAATCGTTGCTCTCGGTTCCGAACTCCGCGCGGAAAAAAGCATTTCCATACAAGATTTGCCGCAACACAGATTCTGGCGACGGAATCAGCACATCGCATTCATCCACTGACGAACCTGCCGGGAACCACCGTTTTTCGGCGATATAGTGTTTGAGCCGCTCATAGTGTTCCGGGTAATATTCCTTCATCATTTCATAGCGCGACGAACCGCTGAAATTGAATACATACTGCGGATATTTTTCCAGCAGTTCAAAATTCTCTTCCAGCGTATTTTTGATAAAGCGATCGATAGTCGTCTGATAAGTCCACCGCCATTGAGAATCCAGGTGAGCGTATCCCACGACATATAACGTGCGGCCCGATTCGAGATTTTGCGGACCTTCCAAACTGTCCCCCGCCGAGGCGGTTACCGATAGTGCAAGCAATGACATCAAAATCATCCTCATTTTCAGTCTCCCAAAAGATAGCATTTATTTATGGACTCGTTAAGCGGTCTATGTCCGGCCGTTCAATTCCAGCTTTTCAGAAAGAAACGACACAATCTCCGCCGCGGCGACAGCGGACCGAATCTTTTCACGAAATACCTCATGCATTAAATTTCGCGACAAACGGGAAAAAATCCTCAAGTGCGTATCACCAGCCCGGTCCGTATCTCGAATCGCCATCGCAATGATGACCGAAACAGGGTTGCCGTCTATCGCTCCCCACTCGACAGGATGACCGAGACGAAAGACACAGATCGAATTGGATAAAATATGTTTCGTTTTGCAGTGCGGAATGGCAAAACCGTGTCCCAGCCCCGTCGAATAAATCGCCTCTCGCTTCCAGAAATCACGCTCCAGTGCCACGGGATTATCAGTCCGCCGATCAAGGAAAAGCGTATCACAAGCGTACTTGATCGCCTCCTCCTTGGTAGTACAGTCCGCGTGAATATCGACCAGATCGACATCCACCACCTTTCGGCCGGCAGCCTGAGCAATCTGTTCGCTCTGAAGGGCATCGACCTCTTCAGCCGTGCGGCACATCATCGCCTGCTTGAGCAGTTCCCGACAGATGCCGCTGTCATACAAGGAACAGGCTGCCTTAATTTCCGGTACAGAGGGAGTCGACATACTCAGACTGTCCAGCCCCGCCCCCAGCAACAACCCCACATTGTTAAGCTGACCGGCCATCTCTCCGCACATCCCGACATGGAGGTTATGCTGGTGCGCATCATTGACAATCTTGTCAATCAACGCCAAAAAGCCGGGGTGACGGCACTGGTACAGCGGAGCTACCTGTTCGTTGGTCCGATCGACCGCCATAAAATACTGCGCCAAGTCGTTGGTTCCGATACTGAGAAAGTCCACCAGCTCAGCCAGTTGCCCAATGACAAACGCCGCCAAAGGGACTTCCATCATTATGCCCATCTCGATAGCCGGGTCAAACGCCGCGGCACGCTTTGACAATTCCGCCTTGACTTGATCCAATAGCCCCCGAACATAAGTAACCTGTTCCACACAGGAAACCATCGGGATCATAATTTTCAGCTTCCCAAAGACCGAGGCTCTAAGGATTGCGCTCAGTTGCGTCCGAAATAAATCCTCATAGTCCGGATACAGCCGTACTCCTCGGTAGCCCAGAAAGGGATTCTCTTCAGGTTTAAGATTCAGATACTCGGCCATCTTATCGCCGCCAAGATCAAAGGTTCGGATAATCACCGGCCTGCCCTCGGCCAACGCGGCGGCCTTTTTATAGACGTCAAATTGTTCGTCTTCCGAGGGGGGGGCACTGCGGGATAAAAACAACATTTCCGTACGAAACAACCCGATGCCGTCGGCGCCATTGCGAAGCGCAGCGGCCACCTCATCTGCCGTGGCGACATTGGCCATGATAGCCACACGCCGGCCGTCTTGCGTAACAGCCGGTTTGTCACCAAAAGCCTTGTCTCGCTGCATTTTAAGGCGGTATTTACGGTGTTCAAAAGCGTAAAACCGCTCCACACGCTCATTAATTTCTGGAATCAAAACCCCGTAATCCGCATCCAAAACACCCTCGCCGCCGCTGTCGCGCAAGCATTCCCCATGCTCCACGCCGGTTAATACCGGAATGCCGAATGACCGCGCTAAAATAATCGTATGCGATGTCGTACCGGCAGAAAGCAAAATAAGCCCTGAAATTTTATTTTTATCCAGAGTCAAAAACTGAGACGGCGTTAGATTCTCGGCCACCACAATCGACGGCTCAGTCAAACTGACCGGCGTCTGTCCCGTCGTGCCGTAAAGGGCCTCGATCAATTGCGAACAGACATCCTGCAAATCAGTGATCCGCTCACGAATCAGCTCACTCTGAGCGGCCTTCAGCAATGAAGAAAAATGCCCTAAGGCCTCAAGAATCGCCTGCCCGGCACAAATCCGCTTTTCCTGAATGAGTTTCCGGATACAGGCAAGCAGTTCCACATCTTGCGCAATCGACAGATGAGCCTGCAAAACCCCCCTTTCCGCAGAGGACCGGGCGGTCTTTTCCAACTGCCGCCTGATTCGGCGACATACCTCGGCCACCGCCTCATCAACGTTTAGAAGTTCCTGTTCTACCTGAATTGAAGCCGTCTGATCAAGACACTCCGGCAACCGCAGTCTCTCGATGGAAACAATCTTTCCTCTTGTGCAGCCGGGTACAACCGGCGTGCCGAACAGAACCTTAACCCCGGCGTCTTTCAGCATCGGCGGCAGCCAGCCAGCATGAATCGGGGAGCTTGTCTCAGCCAGCGGTTCATCGCACTCGGCAAACTCCGTTTCCAGAAACCGCACAATCTCGCGATACGCTTTCTGACTGTCCTTGCCGCCAACCTTCAAAACACACGAATCGCCTGATTTGATATCCGCTCCGACGAGCGACAGCACACTCTTGGCATTGGCCACGCGTTGATTGCTCAGATTGACAATCGAAATATCACTGGCAAAACCCGACGCAAGCCGTTCGATCGTATTGGCCGGACGGGCATGCAGCCCGTTAGGCAAGGGACAGGTAAAGGAATACTCACATAGGTCAAGCATTTCTGCCATATTTCAATCCCTCATCACTGTTTGCGCGGTCGAGGGGTTTTGCTGAAGATACTTTTGGGGTCTTTTAACGCCAATTGCACCGGCACCTCTATCGTCGGCAAACCGTCAAATCGTTCGCTTTTTTCTATTTTAATATCCGCCGCCAAAATCAAGACATCCGCAGTCTTGATGTCGCCGGGGCTTAGTTCATTTTCAATGCCCATCGCGCCCTGTGTTTCAACTTTGATTTCATGGCCCAACTCTTTGGCGGTTTTTTCGAGATTTTCTGCCGCCATATACGTATGGGCAATCCCCGTCGGGAAGGCAGTCACGGCAATATACTTCATCGTTTTGACTCCTCTAAAAAGCGTGTTCCTGGTTTTTTATTTTTATGCTAACGGACAGCCACTTTGGCGTTAGCGGCAAAAGACTTCAGCGCATTAATCGCCAGGGCCGTTACGATCGTTCCAACAAGAATTGCCAACACATAGATTAAACGGTTATCAATGACCGGCAGCACAATCGGCCCGCCGTGGGGCGCATGGCCGCCCACCCCGCCGACCATTGCAATCGACGATGCCACCATCGAACCCAGCATAATGCAGGGAATCACCCGTATCGGATCCGCAGCCGCAAACGGAATCGCCCCTTCCGTAATACCGATCATCCCCATGCCAAATGCGGCGATCCCGCTTTCTCGCTCCTCCTCGCTCCAGAGCCGTCGGGACAAAAACGTGGCCAACCCCATCCCCAGCGGAGGCGTACAAATCGCCGCTGCGACCGCCCCCATTACCAGATAGTTGCCTTGTTCAATCATCGACGCCCCGAAAAAGAATGCCGTCTTGTTGATCGGCCCGCCCATGTCAAAGGCAATCATCGCCCCCAAAATCATCGCCAAAATAATGGAACTGGACCCCTGCATAGTGCGCAGCCAGCCATCAAGGCTGACCATCACATTGGCAATCGGCAAACTGATGAAAATCATCAGTGTCCCAACCACCAATGAGGATAAAATCGGAATAATAAGGATCGGCATAATCGGCCGCAGCAACTTATGAACCGGCAATCGTTTAATCCAACTGACCACGTACCCGGCTACAAGACCCGCCAGAATCGCCCCCAAAAATCCGGCATTGGCGGACCGATCGCCTACCTCGTGGGGCAGCGATGCAAAATATCCACCCACAAAACCCGCCACCAAACCGGGTTTTCCAGCAATGGCATAGGAGATATATCCTGCCAGAACCGGCAGCAGCAGCTCAAAGGCCGCCTCACCAATCGCCAGAATATGAGACAGAATGGGACTATTGGAAAAATCAGGCCCGCTCTCCCCCATCGGGGCAAAAGCAATCGCCAAGGCAATTAAAATACCGCCGCTGGCAATAAACGGAATGGCAAACGATACGCCGCTGAGCAGGTACTGCTTAAGGTTTTGAAAAAATTGCTTCATTGTTCACCCAATTCAACAGTGTTGTTCTTTTAAGGAATTCAACCGCCACATGGAAGGCTCATTATACAAAAAAAGGAACAGGGAAAACTATAGAAAAAATGAACCATTTATAGGACAATTGTTGCGCTGTGCCCTTCCGTGTATGACCGGAAGCATTGTTCAAAGGCACCTAATACTACAGCGCAAATATTGCTCAAGAAAACTATAACAGAACGTCGATAACTTCTTATAAGCATGGTGCTTATAAGGAGAATCGCTATGGATATTGCACAGATTAAAGGTATTGGTAAAGAATTGAACGCATTTTTGTCTCAATTTGATGACTGTTTTGCCCGCA
>JAAYQH010000073.1 GCA_012519365.1 Planctomycetota bacterium
ATTTTGGGCTGTGCCATAGGGTTGTCTTTTCTGCCGGAGAACAGGTTACTGGTTTTCCAGATTCAACGTCATATAAATATGATCGATGGGGTTGACAAAGCCTTTATTTCGAAAGAAGTTGATGGCCGCTTCGTTGTCGGCCTGGGTATCGATAATCAACATCCGGACTTCGGCCTTTTCCATGAGGTTTCGGAAGCGATCAAAGAGCATGCTGGCAATCCCCATGCGGGAGTAGTTCGTATCCACGCCCAGCCAGAGCAAGTGCCCGTAACTCCAGGCGGAGCGTCTTTTTTCGATGACTGTACCCAAGGCAAACCCCACCACCTTTTTCTTGCCGTTGGTCGCGACCAGCATATACTCCGGCTCGGTGTTGAACAGGCTCGTGACCTCGTATTCGTCCCACGTTCGATAAAGATTGGAGACATCTTTGGGGGTAAAGACCTTCTCCCCGAGGTGAAAAATAGCCGGCAAATCGTCAATCGTCGCTGTTCGAATTTTAATGTCCGGGTCAAATGCCCCAGAGCCGCTTGTTTTCATAACTTAACCTTTCCGTATCTAAGCTTACCCTGTGTATATATCATAAGCGTCCGGAAAAGTCAAACCAAGCTTATCAAAGCCCTCAAGCTCTGCGACCCCAATAGGGGGATGGGACAACGGGCACGGCAGTGGGGTCGAACACGAAGAGGTCCCCCGCTCTGCCGGGAACCGGGCCCCTATAAAAAACACGGAGGGCGGCCGCGGTGAAACGGTCGCCCTCGTGTGGAGGTAGGCATTATCAGGATATCTTTTTGCCGGTAACCTGCTGCGTAACCGGCTGGCCGTCAAACCCTGTCGTCATTGTCAGTTCGCCGGTCAGTTTATCGCCGTCCAGCGTGGCCTTGAAGGTGTTTTCAAACGTCCTATCCCCAAAGCCCATCGTCATCGTAAAACTGATGGTGCCATCTTCCACAGCCACCTGGTCGATCTCCATCGGGCCGTACAACGCGGTCAGATCGGGCCTGATAACGAGCCGCTGGGCACGTTCGCCTCTTTGTGAGCTGACAGTCAGCAGCCATGTCCCGACGGCATTGGCACCGACGCGTTTGCCCTCGATAGGCTGCTGGTCGCCCTGCGGCGTGGTCACCGTACCGGTCAGGACATCCCCTTCGGCCCGAAGGGTATATCGCATCATCCGTTCGGGCTGCTGAGCCTGTTGGTCCTGCTGTTGGCGGGCACGTCCCTGGAACCGTCGGGTAAAGGTCAGAACGCCGTCTTTATACTGCACATCCGACACTTCCATCATGCCGCCAAATTGACGTTGGGGCTGATCCGCCTGGTCGGCACGGTCGGGACGTTCGGGTCGGGCTGGACGGTCGCCCTGCCGCTGGCGATCGGTTTCCTGGCCAACCCGTGGGCCGCGACGCGGCTGCCACGTGGCGAGAATCTTGCCCTCTTTGTCCATTCTCACTGAAAGGACGGTAACCATCTGACGCTGGCCGCGTGTGGTCGTGATCTCCCAATCGCCGACGATATCCGGCAAAACGGGCAGCCGTGTGCCTTCCATCCGGACCTCGCCCCTCGGGTTGGTCAGCGTCCCAACGAGCTTGCCGTCTTTGAGGGTTCCGCTGAACTGCGAGACAAACTCTGTATCTCGCATTTGCAGACGCTGGGTAAATTTCAAGGTCCCGTTTTGGAAAGAGAGGTCTTGAACCTCAGAAACGCCCCCCAGCCCGACCATTTGACCGACAAGCTTGCCGTCTTTGTCGCGACTGAGGGATAGAATTGAGGACATCATCCCGCCTCGCGGTGTGTCGGCCTGTTCGGCGATTCGCTCAAGCCGCCATTGGCCGACGATATCCTGATCCTGAGCCAATGCCCCGAAAACCGACACGCCCGGCATCCCTACCGCTATCAGCATTGCCCATGTTCCAAGAAATGCAATCCGCTTCATAACTCATGCCTCCAAAAAATGTGATTAAAAATACACTTTCTCGGCCGCGCGGCCGAGCTTGTTTTTAACCTCATAAACCTTAAAAACACAAAATGTCAGCGACGTTTATCGCATCGCCGGGTCGGCTGCAGGTCTGTGATACGCAGTCCTCTGACCGCTGACAACTATCCCCAAAAAACAAAGATCGCCTCTGTTTGCCCGTCAACCGCGTAAGGAATTCTAAGGAATTAGACGAGTCCCCTTTCGACAATCTTTCATTTTTTTCAAATTAACTTGTTTTTGTGGACAAACTGCCGCCATTTACCCGAACTCCATCAACCCCTGCCAATGGCTACAAACGGAAACAGCCTTTCTGTTGGCATCGAATGGGCAAATAAGGAGCGAAATTCGCAACACTCGAAGGGGAGCTATTTGTTTGTGGGAAGGATAAATTGGTACCGCTTCATCTCTTTTTTTGCGATTTTCTCACGAAGAGCGGCGATTTTGAAAAGCTGCTTTTTTTGACGTCGTGTCAGCGGGCGATTGGCGGTATTTTGGTAGGATTTAATATGACAGCGCTAAATTTGCTCAAG
>JAAYQH010000074.1 GCA_012519365.1 Planctomycetota bacterium
CCTGGGGCGTTTCCGCTGCGCCCATGATAAATCGCGCCGGACCTTGCCCGACCAGCCGCAGCCCCGCCGTCTTGTCCAAATGGGCCGGCAATTGATAATCCCCGGCGTTCAACGTCCAATGCGCCAGCAGACGCTTGACCGTCAGCCGTGCCGGCTCAGACTGAATCACAAACCCTCCCTCCGACGTTACCACACAAACATACACACCCTCATCATCGCCAGCGACAGCGAACAAATGCAGCGCCGTATACCATTGCTCCTCAACCGCATCATACCTCACCGTAATCGCCGAAAAACCGTCAACTGCCTCCATCAGCGTTATTTCACTGCCCCTCAGACGAAACCACTGGACCGTCGGCGTTCCACCGCTGATAAATCGTGCCTCAAAGAAAGCCCCATGCCCTTCCAAAACCGCCGCATCTGCCGGCTGGCCCTGCGAAACAAAGGCCGCATCCTGCTCACGCTCTTCAAGACAAAAATAGGCGACCCGACCGGTCGTCCCTATATTGGCCCGCGCCAAGCCCACCGCAGCGATATCCGGTCGTGTCGTGTACGAATGCGTACGAACGGTTTGCCACACGATTTGATCGGTCCTCTTTTGTTGCCATTCCACAGACCACGCCGCCTGCCGCGTATCCAGCACAATGGCAAAATCAACATCCGCCGATCGATCCAGCGTCGGAATATCGGCCCCGCCAACAGTGCCCGGCCCCGTGAAGGCCTGATCGGGCGCAGCGGCCTGATCGCCGCGCCGAAGCATCCACGGCCCCCCGGCGGTCGCCCCTTCAATAAACCGATCCGAATTGGTTCCCCGCGACGTACTGGAACCGGCGGCAAACCCCAACGCCAGCCAGTCGCCGTTGCCTGTTACCTCAGTCAGACGCGCGCTCAAACGATACACCGCCCCTGTGCGAGGCACAAACGGCAGCGTCGCCGAACTGTAACTGCCCGCCGTCCCGTCGGCTCGCCAGTCGCTGTGAGCTATCCAGACACTCTGCCCCGTATCCGGCGCCAGCCCATTCAGCGATACCTGCCGGGATCCGTTAAAATGATGCTCATAAATAACCGCCCCCGACGCAACCGCTACACATAAAATAAGCCACACCCCGCCGAGATCCACCCATCTATGTAATAAAATCATCGAAAAATATACCCCCCAACATCCGGCCGGACAGGTTATCGAGCCGGCAGTTGAATCTCTGTTTCGGGATACTGATAATTCGCGTGCCAAGGTTGGCTCCAAAGATCTTCAAGCCGAATCGCGTCCACATGTAAATCCCGATAGATAAGATTAACATGCCGACCATGACGCATAATACAAAATCGCGCCATATGATTATTCACATCCTCCAAAGAAGAAATGGCCTCACCCGTTTCGCCCCCGTATAAATCCCTCGGAACAGGATTCGTCCCACGCGGCCAACCAATCGTCCAAATCGCATCTCCGAACAACGGTACATTGGGAGACACCCGCAGCCAATTCTTATAAAAATACGGGGCAAAATTCGCGTCTTGTTCATAAAGATAATCATACCCAATCCAGCCGTTGATAGCATAACCGCCCAGTGTGGAAATCTCAGTGTTGCGTCGCCATTCCCACGGACGATCTGCCGCCCCCCATTGGCCGGAAGGATTTGCACGCAGTGGGTCCTGCTCAAAACGTCCGACCGGAGTGGCCGGACACAGCAGGACATCTATTGTTTCGCCCAGTCGATACTGTTGGCCGTAATGGCCTTCGCCGATATAATCAGCAATCTTACCCATCCAGTACAAATTTTGCTCCTCAAAACTGCCGTTGTTACGAATCGGAAACCGGCGATAATTAGTGCTCATCTGATACATCTCAAACGCCTTGCCTATTTGTCCAAGCTGAGCGGCACACACGGTGCGCTCGGCAGCCTGACGCGCTTTCTTCAGCGAGGGCACAACAATTGACAATAGCATCGCAATAATGGCGATAACGACCAATAATTCAATCAACGTAAACGCTTTTTGAGAGTTTACTCTAATTTTCATTTTCAAAATTCCCTTTTTTGCAGATATCCCAAAAAAAACCTCATAAATTGCCGCTGATTTATTCCCCCGTCACTCAACGCCCTCCCTGCGAAAAACGCATTTCCGACGTGTCACACACTGTTTACATGTCCCTTTGCTGTACGCCAAATATACGCAGTTGCTTAAAAAATATTATCTCACATTTTTTACTGCATTTTCAGTACAACTTGGGTGGGTATGGGCCGGGCACATCCACCCGACCCATGCTCACCCGTTCTTTAAATGCTTCACTGGTTACGCACGACGCCGACGCAGCAGTCCCAAACCACCCAGCCCCAGCAGAGCCAGCGTGGCCGGTTCCGGCACGACACGGAAATTATCGAGACTGCCCAGTTCACCGGCACCGCGAACATCGGCATAAACGCCAACAACCGTCCCCGCGTTGGGATAAGCCGGCGTGCGAGTCGCCAAGACAACCCGATCGGAGCCGATGTAATACCCCGCCTCATACATGTTATCGGCAATCCGAGCGATAAACAGCGTATCCAGCGGCACCGTGTCCCAGACGCCAACCAGGCCGTACTCGGCGGTTCCATCAAACCCCCGCGTGAAGACTTGACCATTATTGCGCCCGTACACAGCGATATAGTCCTTACGAACAAGGGCAGTCGGTTCAGTACCGCCCACATACAGCCCCAGATCCTGCGAGCCGGACCCCAGGAAAAAATCCACCTGAAGCTCCTGGCCCACCTCCAGCGCCAGGCCGTTGTAGATCATCGCATACTGCTCGATACCGTCATACGCCGTGGTATGAAGCTGCAGCTTTCCGTCCACGATTTGCCACGAAGCCGCGTTGGACCCGCCGCCATTGGCGTCCAGAATAACGGTACTGGTCCAGTTGCTCAGATCACCTTCGGAATCGTCGATGATCGCGGCCTGCGTCGCCACACTCATCACACACACCACTGCCAACAAACTTAATCTCTTCATCGTTTAGTCCTCCACAAAACAGGGACACCTATTGTTCCGAGACAAGCCCGCTGCCTGCCTCTTTGTACTTGCCATCATCAACGTCAATACAGCCTGACCGTGCGGCTCAGCGTCCGACCAAAGCGAAGGGCACAGAACCCCTCGCTCCAGCCGGTATACTTATGGATTCGGATATAAGCCGCTGTCAAGCCAATGTCTTGCAAACTCCGCAAAGTCCGCCAGGTCAACCACACAGTCCGTGTTAAAATCAAACTCAGACGCAAACTCATCGATACACGGACGGTTGCCGCTGACCTCATAGTACAACTCTGCCACACCGTACTTGTCCTTGGCGTAGTTATACACCCGCACGTCGTCAATCGCCCCGCCATAGAACGACGAAAGAACCTGCCTGTCAGCCGTCGAACGCCCTGCTCCCAGCAGCACGCCATACTGCCAGTCAAGAAACTCCTGAGGCGTTCCGGCCGCGATAGAAGCAACCGCTACCCCATCAATATACAAATCGATATGGCTGCCGGCCTTCCACGTCGTAACCACATGATGCCACTCGTCCATCAAATTTTCGGTTCCGCCCTGAACGGTTCCCATTTCATAATACGCCCCGTCAATCGGCTCACCGCGAACAACCATACGAATTTGACTGGTCGAACTCATCGAAAACGAAAAACCAGTCGTCCCAATGCCCGCATCCTCTGGGTTTTCTCTGATATTCTCATTGAAGTTGCTCATCAGAGTCATCGGCATCAGCGTTCTGGCCGGCTTAATCCACATACTGATCGTGCCGGTCTCCAGCCCGTTGCCCGGCCCGGCCTTCGGAAACGCATCACGGCTCAAATCAATAGACTGACCGCGCGTATTATCCGTCGGCGCCGCCCGCAGCGAAACCGCAGCCTCACCGGCAATGCCCTCTACAAACCCCAGGGTGGGGTAATTCGGGTCATTGCTCATCGGCGTACCGCTCGGCCCGCCCATCCAATCCTCAAAGTTGTTTTCAAACGCATAATGCGCCAGCAAGTGTTTGACTGCCAGCGAGACTTTTCGGCTTTCTGCTGTCTCAGAGGAACTGTTGCTGATAATACAGTAATACCGGCTCTGGTCCTCCGGCGACACGTCTTTAATAATCAGCGTGCTGGTATGCTGAATCTGATCCGCCTCAAGCGAAACCGCATACTTGTCCGGATCTGCAACAATTCCCGCCTCGTCATTGAGCGGCAGATCCTCTGCGCCATCGACCGCCTTCATCCAGACCACCGCAGCCGGCGAATAACTCTCAAACGCCACGGTAAAAACAGCCTCCGTGCCGGGGTCCGCTTCCGTAATGACCGGCTCCTGGGTAATCAGCGGCACCGATCGAAGCGTTGAAAACTGCCACACATTGCCGATCACTTCCTTGCCGGAACTAAGGATATGATCAACCCGCCAAAAGACATGCTGATCCGTTCCGATATACACCGCCCCGTCCGCCGGATAACGCACAGGCTCATCCGAATCGGCCACTATCACCTGCACCGAACCTGGCCCGACCACATTCGGTTCATCCGGCGCATAGTCCAGCGGATAGGCACTATAGGACAGACGATGCTCGAGAATCAACGCATTCGGTTCATCCGGCGACATCGGATCGCGGGCCTTATTCCACGAAAACACCACATCCGGCAGCAGCCCCGTCGCACCGTCAACCGGAGAAGGATTCCACGCCACACACGGAATACCAGCCAACTTAAAGGAGCTAATCGTCCCCGTTGTGCGATTGGTGGACAGGGCCACATAATTCAACAGTCCCTTATCCCCCTCGGCCACCTCCACCGTGCGCGCCAGCGACCCGTCAAAGTACCAGCTGACCGTCCACGTCGCCGCCGTCGTATTCAAGACAATCTTAAGATCATTGGCACTGCGCGTGGGCGCATCTTGCCCGCCGCCGGTACCGGGCCCCACAAACGTCTGATCATTCAGCGTCGCCCCCGCCACACGACTCAACATCCAATACCGCGGATTTCGCTCGCCATTGTCGTTGAAAAAACGACTGTTAGGCACGGTGTTTAACTCCGTAAATCCCATCGCAATCCAGTCGTTGCCCGTATCGCTTTGGGTCATATCCACATACGCCGTCAATTCATAAATGTAGCCGTCTTGCGGAGAAAACGGCAGATAGGCCGACCCGCCGAACGGCACACCGTCCCACACGACCGAACCGTCCGCCTTAAAATCGTCTCCTGCCACCCACGTCACACCGGCAGGGGCAATACTCGGCGCCCGCCCATTGAGCAGCGTATCTGCCGGTCCGTCAAAATTTTCCTGATAAATCACCGTCGACGCACCGGCCGCACCGGCCAGCACAATCGCCATCAGAACAAAACCTGTCTTTTTTCTCATAACATCAGCCTCCATAAAAAGTTATGGTCTTTCAACATGCAGAATCGGCTCTGCAAATAACGTCCAGTCAAGATGATTCCCGCCGGGGTCGCTGCCCTGCGTAGTCACCAGCGTCAAAAACCGCTCCTGCCCCGACAGCGGTATATCGATCGACACCGTAGCCTGTCCCGGCCTGACGTCAATCGCCTCAAAACGCACCTGCCCATCAATCAGCACATAAAAACTGGCCTTGGGAGACTCAATTTCCCCCGTGGCATTACGCTGCACCAAACCCGGAAAATCCAGCACCGTTTCAGAAATCCCCGCCTTGGCACAAAACCGCCTCACGTGTAACCCCCCCACACGCTTCCGTAACACCGCCAAATCAAACGTTATCCCCTGATTGGCGTGCATATAGATCGCCTCATTCCGACCGGCCCCATACGTCACACCCTCCAGCCGAAGCGAATGCTTGGGAACCCCGGCCGCAAGTCCGCCCTGCCAGGCCCCATTGAAAATCCCCTGCCAAAATTCCCCGTTTGTCGCAGGACAGCTCTCAAAAAGATGCCCCTCTGAACTAACCTGCACCGGCCCGTCGCTGCCGTCAGGCACAAAAACACCGTCAATCAACGGCAAAGAATCAATGCGTTGATACCCCCGCGGCCCCACAGACGGACGAACCACCTCGGAAAACACCTCAAATTCCCCCTTCAACGGGTTAATCCCCCCATCGGCCATCCCATCGCCAAAGCCACTGCCGCCGCCAACAATATCAGCCAGACTAATCGTATCCCCACGCCACAGCAAATCGACCTGCGAATTAATTTTTCGCACAAACAAACGCTCATTGACGACAATATCCGAAACCGACGCCAACGGCCCATACACCCGTTTGGCCGTCCCCTGTCCCACAAGCAGACTGGCATGTTGATCCTTGTTTGCGACCACCATCGCCGTTTTGCCCTTGATCACGTGCAGCTCAGTGCTGCCGTCAAGACCAGCCATCACGCCAAACTCAGTCCCCAAATCAATAATGGTCGAATTGGCCGTCACTACCGAAAACCCCAGAGCCGACTGCGGCACCACAACATACAATCGGCCGTACTCAATCCGAATACGATTCTCAGAAGCAATCTCAAATTCCGCCGGCCCTTCAATAATCGCCTCGGCCTGATTATCAAACACCAGACTGACAACCCCTTTGCGAAGCAAATAGGACGCCCCCGCACTTAGCCGCTCACCTCGGCTCGCCAGCCCTTGAGGCTCTGCCCATTGGGCATCCACGCTGTCACTCAGCGTCGCCACAAAATCCGCCCCCCCATCCGGCGAAAACTGAGCAAACACTACAAAAAACAACAACGCCGCCAGCGACAAAATCGCAGTCAACACAGAAGCCTTGTTCACCTGACGAACCGCTTGTTCACCGGCACGCTCAACACCAGCCGCTCGTCTCGAACGAGCCGGCGTAGGACGAGCCAAAATAGGAACGGCAGGGGCTATTTTTTCATATTCCCCAAGCATTTCAAGTGAAATAGGGGAAAGTTTGCCCTCAATGTGCTCCAAACAGAAAAAGTACTGCATCTGGGGCGTCTTTTTCAGGGAACTATAAATGTGGACACACCGGACATAATAAGCCGCATATGCAGCATCCTGCCGAACATACCCATTCAGCGCAGCGACCTCCTCGGCCGTGATTTCGCCTTCCAGCGATTTACACACCAACTCGCTGATATGAGGGAATATCGACTCGCCGGTCATCAGGCCCCTCCCTCAGCTCGCAACGTCCGCTCAATGCACTCATACAAAGCGTGATGAATCCGCGAAAAACGTTTATAGATCGCCTGCAGCGGCCTGCCGATTTTCTCG
>JAAYQH010000075.1 GCA_012519365.1 Planctomycetota bacterium
CCGGTTGAAAAGAGTTAAAATACGGCTTAGTGGTGTGATGCGGAGCATTGAACAAACAGAATTTCAGACAGAATCAAACAGAAAGGATTGCAATGAAAACTCGCATACTGACATTGGCTTCGGCGGCGGCGATTCTCTCAGCCGGCGTTTTATGGCATGGCGGGCTTCAGGCCGATGCGCTGGGCACTCCAAAAGTGGCGATCGTGGATGTAACCGGCGTACTGGAAAACAGCAAAAAGCATCAGGCCTGGAAAGACAAGATGGAAAAACAACAGCAGCAGATGAAAGAGGAAATGAACACCCTGCGCAGCGAATTGGAATCGCTCGAGCAGCAACTTCGCCTCTTGCGGCGAGGCAGCGAGGATTACACCAAATACAGCCGTCAGTACGTCGAAAAAAAGGCCATTTTTGAAGCACGAAATGCCTTTTATGAAGACAAGGTGACCAATGAAATGCAGTCCTGGACCGAAGAGCTTTATCGGACCTTGCTGCTGGCAATCGATCGCATCGCTCAGGAAAAGGGCATCGATCTGGTGCTGGCCAAAGAACAATTGGATTTGCCCGCGCCGAGCCTGCGGGACTTTATGCTGACCATCAAAACAAAGAAAGTGCTGTATAACAACCCCAAACTGGATATCACCGCCGAGGTGTTGGCAGCGTTGGACAAAGAAAAATAGACACAGGATCAGAACGATGGCAAAGACTGAAACAAAACTGATCGCTCTGGCCGAGGTGGCCCGGACACTGGGCGCCCGTCTTATCGGCGGCGATGGACAACGTCCCGTTACCGGCGTCAATACCTTGCAGGACGCCGGGCCGAACGAAATCAGTTTTTTGACCAATGTCAAACTGAAAGATCAACTGCCCCAAACCCGGGCGGCGGCCGTCTTGGTCGATCGGGAATTATCTGACTGTTCGGTCGGGCAGCTGATCGTTGACCATGTCAACAAGGCCCTGATTATCGCGATGCGGCTGTTTGCCCCGACATTGAAACCTCTTTCGGGCAGGGATCCGACCGCCGTGATTGACTCAACCGCCTCAGTGGACCCCACCGCAGCGGTCGGGCCGTATGCTGTTATCGGACCGGACGCGGCCATCGGGCCGCACACTATTGTCGGCCCGGGCTGTGTCATCGGGCAAGGGACCGTTGTCGGCGCCCGCTGTCAGCTGGATGCCAATGTGGTGATCTATCATTTTTGCCGCATCGGTGACGACTGTGTGATCCAGGCAAACGCGACCATTGGCTCGGTCGGCTTCGGTTATGTATTTATAGATGGACAACATCGGCTAATTCCACATAACGGCGGCGTTATCCTCGAAAACGGCGTCGAAATCGGTGCCGGCACGTGCATTGATCGTGCCAAATTCGGCAATACCGTGATCGGTGCCGGAACAAAAATTGACAATTTGGTTCAAATTGGACACAATGTCCGTATCGGAAAGGCATGCCTGCTGGCCGGACAAACCGGCCTGTCCGGCAGTGTCGTGATACATGACGGCGTCGTCCTGGCTGGCCAGGTGGGCGTGGCGGACCATAGGGTTATCGCGGATGGCGTGATGGCCGGTGCCCGCTCGCTTATCTCGGAGAATGTACCGGCTGGCCAGAAGGTGCTCGGATTCCCCGCCAGAGATATAAAGGCC
>JAAYQH010000076.1 GCA_012519365.1 Planctomycetota bacterium
AGTTTGTCGATCCGATGACCGGTGTTCATAGCCATCCGGAGGTATTGTTGATCGATATCACCCGGATGGAGCAGCGCTATATCAACGAGTTCAAGGGTGTCTTGTTCCGCGAGTTTGGTATCCGCAGCAACATTTACGAACACTATTGGGAATATGAGCAGTATGTCAGGTTGGCCATTCCTGCGATCGCCGCGTTGAAGACCATCGGCGCCGCCGAACGCGACAAGCCGACGGTGATTGTGGCGCACGAGTTTATGGGAATGCCTACGGCGCTGGCCGGCATTCTGGATCCGTTTGATTTCAAGACGGTTTTTTATGCGCACGAAGTAGCACCGATGCGGAGCATCGTCGAAGGGCATCCCGGCCACGACACGATGTTTTACAACGTGATGCGAAAGGCCGCTCAGAACGATTTGTATGTTAACGATATTTTCGGCGATCAGTCCCACAATTTCAAGTATGCTTTAGTGGAGGCCGCTCGTCATTGCGACAATGTTTTGGCAGTGGGAGATTGCGTCGTCGAGGAACTTCAATTCCTCTCGCCGGAGTTTAAGATTGCCGATATTGCTCTGACTTATAACGGCATTCCGGCCTATCCAATCAGTCTGGCCGAGCGCTATCAATCCCGTAATCGACTTCGTCAGTACTGTGAAAATCTACTCGGTTGGAAGCCCGATTTCGTCTTTACCCATGTCACCCGCCTGGTGCTCAGCAAAGGGTTGTGGCGTGA
The DNA here is from genome assembly GCA_012519365.1 of Planctomycetota bacterium. Classification (GTDB taxonomy): domain Bacteria; phylum Planctomycetota; class Phycisphaerae; order Sedimentisphaerales; family Anaerohalosphaeraceae; genus T3Sed10-213. The sequence goes on from JAAYQH010000076.1 coordinate 731, forward strand.
TCTGCGGGTGCTGGAACATATGGATCGCGAGTTTTCCGCACTGAACAAGACCGGTGTTTTGCTGGTGCTCAGTACCGAGACTCACAAGCGGCGTGACCGTGATATTTACGAGATGGAAGCGGCCTACAACTGGCCGGTTGCTCATCGTGAAGGGATGCCCGATCTGTCCGGCGGCGAGGCGGCCTATTATGCCGGGGTGCAGGAGTTCAACGCACGCAGCCGCAATATCAAAGTCGTCTTTATCAATCAGTTCGGATTCACGCGGGCCTGCTGCGGTGCGCGGATGCCTGCAGAGATGGAATTTATGGATATCCGCAAAGGCAGCGACGTGGAATTCGGGCAAAGTATTTATGAGCCTTTCGGCATCGCTCAGCTGGAGCCGCTGTGTTTTGGCGGCATTTGCGTAGTGACCAATCTTTGCGGCTGTGCCGGCTTTGTCAGAGCGGTTTCCGCCGGCACTCCCATGGCCAATGTCATCAATGCCGACTATACCGAGTTAAACGGCGATGCGGGATTGGATGTGGAAGAGATGCTTCGTATTGATCGCGCGTATCGCGATCGGATTGAACATAAAATCAGCGGCAAAGTGGCCCTTGAGATATGTGCGCGACTGCCCAAAAATGATGAGGAAGCCGACCGGATGATCAAAAGCGGATTCGAAATCGCCCGCCATATGGGCTGGGATGCGGTGGTGCAAAATTATGTACTCAAAGGTCTCAACAAGGCGATCAAAAAACGACATCAGGTGCAAATGATCGCAATATAAAGCACCGATGCACTTACAAAGCGGCGCCGAGTATCATCTGAATACGCGGCGCCTTTTTTTATGGGGACTGCTTAGCCGTTGCATGCGGCAGGGATATTTTACTTTTCCTTATCGCCGACCAGCGGACGCTGCTCGGTAACTTTGAAATAGACCAGCGTCGCTCGTTCTTCATCGCCGCCGTGACGGCTTCGCCGAAGCTGATTGATTTTGTCGGGGTTGTTTTCCAGTCCGCATTTTTCAAGATAAAGCCGAAGTCCGTTGTAGCCGTCGGTTTTTTCAAGAAATAAATAGGCGGCTTTTGGGTTTTTCAGGATATTGTTAAAGCTCCGCCGCGGCCGCATAATAAAACCGAGGGTGTTCTCGTCCACCACGTGGGGGACAGCATAGACGGCCGCATCTACATTGCCGTCGGCATCACTGGTCGCTAAAACACCCACTCCTTGGGTGCGGTTAAAATAATCTTTCAGGTTCATTACAGTTCTCCTGTCAGGTCAGGTATTTATTGTCTTTTATAGTGAACAAATCGAGTATAAGTTAGTACTATTACTCTAAAACGAATAAGTTCATTTGGGAGGTCAATAAAATGGCATTTACACTGAAAATTAGACAAAAAGCGCCTGATTTCAATCTGCCGGCGACCGACGGCAGCACCTATTCGCTGAATGATTTTTCCGATGCGGATGTGCTGGTTATCTTTTTTACCTGTAACCACTGTCCCTATGTGATCGGTTCTGACGAGGTAACACGGCAAACAGCCTTGACATTTCAGCCGCAGGGGGTACGTTTTGTCGGTATCAATGCCAACAGCCCCCATACCTATGCCGAAGATTCGTTTGACAATATGGTCAAGCGAATGAAGGAAAAGCAGTTTCCATGGGTTTATTTGTACGATCGTTCGCAGGATGTCGCGCGGGCCTATGGGGCTTTGCGTACGCCGCATTTTTTTGTGTTCGATAAAGACCGAAAACTGATCTATACCGGCAGGGGGGTGGATAACCCGCGGGACACCAGTAAGATGACTGTTAATGATTTAGAGCGTGCGCTCAGTGAGCATTTGGCCGGCAAACCCGTTTCCGTTCCGGTGACCAATCCCATTGGCTGCAATATCAAATGGGAGGGCAAAGACGCCCATTGGATGCCCGCCGATGCATGCGATTTGGTGTAGCGCTTATAGAGGTATTTGTTGCGGCGACTTATCGCTGAAGCATTTCCAGGACGATGCGGGCGGTATTGTCGCGAGCTTTAGCTGCGGCCATGGGCTTAACCAACTCCGTCAATGCCAAACTGGTTTGTTTCAAGTGATCAACATTTGAGAGCAGCCGGCTGCACTGTTCCGCTATCGGTTCGACGGCGTCAAAATAGGGCATGTATTCCGGCACACGTTCTTTGCCGGCTAGAATATTGACCAGCGACAGATACCGCGTGCGAATCAGCCACCGCCCGACTGCGTGCCAGAGCCATTTATTACTTTGATACAGAACGATCATCGGACAGCCTGCTGCGGCTACTTGCAGCGTTGCGCTGCCGCTGGCTACCAGTGTAAAATCACATGCCTTGGCCGTTTCGTAAACCTGTCCGATTTGATAGACAATGTCAGGATTGTCGTTGGCGGCGGACTGAAGCGTTTTCAGTTTTTCTCCATCCGCTGCACAGGCCGTAAAAGTCGCTTGCGGATGGCGTTTTTTAATCCACTCAGCGATGTGAAGCATTGCCGGCCAGAGGGTTTTGATTTCTGCATCGCGTGAGCCGGGCAGCAGGGCGATATGCGGGGCGCTGCTTTGATACTCGGCATACGTTTTGATATTCCTTTCGACCGGCTCGTTTAATGCGTCAAATAAGGGATTGCAGACATACGTCGCATCCACACCGCGTGTACGAAACCACTCCTGTTCGAACGGCAAAATACACGCCAGTTTCGTACAGCAGCGCCGCAGTTTGTAAATCCGCCACGGCGCCCATGCCCACAACTGGGGAGCTATATAAAACAACACCGGGATGTTCAGCCGACGGGCGGCCTTGGCAATATGGAAATTAAATGCCGGCGAATCACATACCACCACCAAATCCACCGGATTTTCCGCCAGGTACGCCTTTGCCTGGCGAATGAGCGTTCGGTAATATCCCAATTGCTTCAAGACATTGTAAATCATTGCGGCATTTTGGACGGGGTTGGCCAGCAACGTACAGCCCGCCTGAGCCATTTTGTCACCGCCCAGGCCGACCCACTCCAGTGTCAGCGTATCGGTTCCGCTGGGGCAGCCATCGGGCTGTCCTTTACCGGCGTCAAGCTGCTCGTATGTTGCCCGGATCAGATTGGCGCAGTGTTGTTCGGCGCTGTGTTCGCAGGCACTGATAAAAATGCGTTTATGCATTGGATGCTGTTGATCGGCTGGAGTCATTGCATTTGATTTTCTTCAAATGGATTTGGATGACGGTAATATCCGCCGGGGTAATGCCGCCGAGTCGTGAAGCCTGCCCCAGCGTAAAGGGACGAAATGCGGAAAGCTTCTCACGTGCCTCAAATCGCAGGTGCTCAATACGGTGATAATCCAGGTCCTCGGGCAGCTTGATGTGTTCGAGGTTTCGAAACGCAGCGATTTGCTTATCCTGTCGAGCCAGATAGCCTTCGTACTTGCAGGCAATCGCTGCGGCCTGGATGACCTCACGCGGCAGCCCCATCGCCGCAATCTGTTCATTATTCGCCAAGTCCTCGGCCAGTGGATGATCGGGCTGTTTGACGCATTCCCATAAGCTCTTGCCACCGGTACGGGTTTGCTTGAGATAGTGTTCCAGCGATTGGATGGCTCGCCGTTTGGCGCAGAATCGCTCCCACCGCGGCTCATCAATAAGGCCAATCCGCCTGCCGAGAGGGGTCAGGCGGCTATCGGCGTTGTCACTCCGGAGGGTCAGACGATATTCCGCACGCGAGGTAAACATGCGATACGGCTCATCAATTTCCCGTGTCAGCAAATCATCAACCAAAACGCCCAAATAGGCCTGATCACGCCCGAGTATAAACGGCTCTTTGCCCGCCAGTTTATGCACGGCATTCACACCGGCCAGCAGCCCCTGGCCTGCTGCTTCTTCATAGCCGCTTGTGCCGTTGATTTGCCCGGCCAAAAATAAGCCTTCAATTGGCCGCGTTTCAAGATTCGGCCTGAGTTGAGTTGCCGGGCAGTAGTCGTATTCAATGGCGTATGCGTAATGGACGATTCGAGCACGTTGGACGCCTTCCATCAATCGCACCATCTGTTCCTGAATCTCTTTGGGATAGGATGTGCTGATACCGTTGCAATAAATGGTTGTGACGGCTTGGTCTTCTGGTTCGAGAAAAACCTGATGTCGCGACTTGTCGGCAAATCGAACGATTTTCGTTTCGATGCTGGGGCAATAGCGAGGCCCGACTGATTGAATCTGACCGGTGTACATCGGCGCCAAATGCAGGTTGGCCCGCAGCAAATCGTGAATGGCCGGGTTTGTCCACGTGATCCAGCAGGGCACTTGCGGTCGGTCGATTCGATCGTTCATAAATGAAAACGGCTGCGGTTCGTCATCGCCCGGCTGGATGTCGATCTTGTCATAATCCACTGTGGTTCCGTCCAGCCGGACAGGGGTTCCAGTCTTAAGGCGATAAACCTTCAGGCCGAGCTTGCGCAAGCAGTCGCTCAGGGCATTGCTGGCCGGTTCGCCCAGCCGACCGCCCGGCCATTGTTCCTGTCCCCTGTGCATGATGCCGCGTAAAAAAGTGCCTGTTGTCAAAATTACCGCCGCCGCGGAAAACTCCGCTCCATCTTCGCATCGCACGCCGTACACCCTATTATGGCGTATCAATACCTCTGCCACAGTATGTTCACCAATGGTTAAATTGTCGGCTGATTCGAGTCGGTTTTGGATATAGGTTTGATACTGGTATTTGTCGGTTTGAGCGCGGGGACTTTGCACGGCCGGCCCTTTGGAACGATTGAGAAGGCGAAATTGAATACCTGCCGCGTCGGTTGCCAGTCCCATCAGTCCGCCCAGTGCGTCAATTTCGCGCACGATCTGCCCTTTGGCCAGCCCGCCAATAGCGGGGTTGCAGCTCATTTTGGCGATGGTGTCCCGCCGCATTGTTAGCAGCAAGGTTTTCGCGCCCAGCCGACTGGCTGCCCACGCCGCCTCAACGCCGGCGTGTCCGCCGCCGACAACGATAATGTCATAGATTTTTGTGTCCACAGATTCAACCGAGATTCAATAATACTACTTCAAACAGGGACAATATGTTACCTGCTGAATCGCCAAATTGCAAGCGGCTCCGCCCGAGAGCCGTATAAACGACCCCCGCCCACGTAAAATCGATATAGATATATTTATTTCAGTAGTTTCTGGCAAAGTGTTGGGCATCGAAACATGAAAATGTTTAGAAAAAGGTTTTTGGGTTGACTTTCATTCGAGGTTGAAGTATAATAACATCCAATTCTATAGAAATGTTTTCTAACCAATGACTATGGGGGATGATGAAAGCAGTAATGCAACGAGGTGTGATTTTATACCTGATAATGTCGGCTTGCTGTATTGCCGCGTCCACGGATCCCTTTCCTCCTGAAGCCTTGCCGGCAGTCTCGATTGGAGAATTTTTGCCGCCTGACTTTGAAGCCAGCGGGTTGGTCTGGCATACCCGCCGACAGAAATTATTCCTCGTCAGCGACAACGGTTTTCTGGCGTCGATGACAGACCAGGGAACTGACGTTGAACTTTGGAGAATAAGTGCCGACCTTGAGGCGGTTACCGTCGCTTTTCCGACGAGCGATTTTATCTATCTTGGCGTTGAGCATCCCGACAGTATTTATGAATTCAATATCACGACCGGAGGTATCACGCGCGTTTTCAATTTAACGCCGTGGATGGATGGGCCCAAAAATTCCGGTTTGGAGGCGCTGACATTTGTGCCGGATCCGGCTGACCCGGAAGGTGGCCTGTTTTATGCAGGGCTGCAGGAGACCGGCCAGATTTTTGTTTTTCGCTTGCCTATCCTGTCCAGCGCTGTAAGTACCGCCGTGACGTTTGTGGGGGTAATTTATCCCATTCAAGGGGTCAACAATATCTCCGACTTGTACTATACGCCTTGCCAAGACGTCCTGTATGCCATTTATGACAGCTCGAATCTTTTAAGGGCAATGACCCCGGATGGCTCCTTTCTTCGACAATGGGAATTGCCGGGCGACAGCCAGGAAGGCATCACTCTCAAAGGCAGCGAACTGTATATTTGCGAGGATAACGGCCAAAATGGAGGGCGGGTATATCGGTACGCTCCTTTTCTTGTTTTTCCGCAGCCGGATTTAGACAATGACGGCATCGTAGATTTGCGGGATTATGCTGTTTTTTCGCAGTGTTGGAGGGATAGATTGTTCTGGAAAACCGCCGATTTGAACAAGGATAACAGGCTGGATGTTGCCGATATCGCTTTTTTTGCGAGCCTGTGGCTTCGCGGCAAATAGAGTCTTGGTGTGAGAAAATAACCTGGGGGGCAGATCGAATTTGTTTTTGCAGGTGGAGAAAAATTCTATTCTTACAGAAAGGAAAACAATGAAAAGGGTTTATCGATCAATACCGATGATGATGTTGCTGTGTGCGTGCAGCGTCTTTGGAGCCTCTGTGATTCTCAATGAGTATAACGCTGTGGATTCGCAAGAGTATTTGGGGGGCGGAACCGCTTTCGCGGATGAATCCGGCGGCAGGGCGTCTGATTCCTTTTTTGGCAGGGTTCAGGGCAACGGAGGCGACTGGTTTGAGCTTGTCGTGATTACGGATCATCTCGATATGCGAAACTGGACGCTCGATATTTACACCGATGGTGTTTTGGATGAAACGCTGATGCTGACCGACCACAGTATCTGGTCAGACCTGCGAAGCGGCACGATAATCACCGTATCCGAAGACGTTCCGAGCGATATCAGTTATGATCCGGCCGGCGGGGATTGGTGGATCAATGTCCAGGCCAATGACAATGCCGATGGGCTATATATTGAAGCCTCCAATTTTCCGGTGGATAGCTCAAACTGGCAACTTTGCATCAAGAATGCTGCCGGGACGGTGATTTTCGGCCCAGCAGGGGAAGGCATAAGCCCAGAAAGCGGCGTCGGAAAGACAGAAATATTTCGTTTGGAAGCCAACCCTTCCGACTTAATCACCCCTTTTTCAATAGATTATGACGATGGTAGCGAACTAAGTACCTTCGGTTCGCCAAATCAATGGGGTCAACAAAATTTCGGCGGCCTGCGTACCCTTAACCCGCCGTTTTCGACATTGACCCTGCTGTCGCCCAATGGTGCTGAAATCTTCAAGAGCGGCCGGATTGTCGAGGTTAAATGGAGCCATACCGGCACTGTTAATAAGGTCAATGTGGAATTCTCACAAGATGCCGGTGCCACCTGGGCGGCCGTTTATCCTCCCAATGTCGGCAATGAGGGCGTTTACAGCTGGCAGGTTCCACAGATTGATTCGGACAGTTGTCTTATAAGGATTTCAAATGCCGCCGATTCATTGGTCTATGATACCAGCGACAGTGTTTTTTCGGTCTATCAATGCAACCTTGCCGGCGATGTGTCTGGCGATTGTGTGGTGAATTTTGAGGATTTTGTACTGCTGGCGTCGTCGTGGCTCCAGTGCGCAAATCCCTATGACCCAACGTGCTGGTAAGGATATCAGGGGCGTCTGTATGCTGTGGAACTTTTCTTGCCGGCCAGATTTTGCCCCTCGATGGTCCTGTTTATGCGTGTCGGGGTGTGTGGGTAGTGAATGTTATTCAGAATTTGGCTGCCCGACCAAATAAATGCGGTTTTTACCGCTGCGTTTGGCTTCGAGCATTGCCATGTCGGCTTTTTCGAGCAGTTCTTCGGCGGTTTTGGCATCGGCCGGGTAGGTGGCCAGCCCGCCGCTGATGGTCAGGGCTCCTTTGCCTTTTGGGCCGAGGTATTCAAACGCCGCCTGTTGCAGTTCTGTACAAAATCGCTCGGCCATAAACAGCGGCTCGCGCGGATGATCCAATTTGGCGCTGCGTCGGTCATGTTCGCTCGACGGGTTGTCTGAAAGCTCAGGTTTTTCGGCGGGCAAGTCCCAGAACACCACGGCAAATTCGTCGCCGCCTAAACGTGCAACCACATCGTGACTTCGACAACAGCGTTGAATCATTCGTGCCGTCTGACGAAGAACATTGTCCCCAACGGCATGGCCGTAGGCGTCGTTATAGTGTTTGAAGTCGTCAATATCAAACAGCAAAAACGTTACCCGCAGCTGCTCCCGCTCGGCCAACGCAAGAATTTGCGGCAGAAAATGGTACAAATAGCGACGGTTTTTAAGACCGGTCAAATCATCCTGAATGACCAGTTTTTCCAATTCTTCGATACGACGATCCTTTTCGCTTTCGGACATCTGCTCTTCGGTTGAGGCGGCAGCTTGGCGAAAAGCCTTTGCAATCTCTTCAAATCGCATCGGGCTAATTAGATAATCGTCAAACAATCGCAATGAGGCTCGATTGCGATTAAGGTGTTCAATTAACAGCGGTTCTTCGAGCATCTGAGCCAGCAGGATGATTTGTGCCTGGCCGGCAACCTGACGTAACGCTTTTAGAGAGGGTTCAAAGTGGTTTTTAAGAGACGGCAGGGCCACCACCACTTTGTCAAAAGGGTTATTTCGCAATGTGACGATGGCTTCGGCGATGGTATTTCGGCGAACAAAAGAGAACGAATTGTCCTGAAAGTCGGCAAAAGATTCAGGCGATTCCAATCCCACAATAAGGACAGCGGAGGTATCAGGCTCTTGATGGCGATTGAGGTTCATATTGCAGCTCCTCGCAAAGCGTCCAGTTCATCATCACTGAGCGAAACAGGTTGAAACCTGGGCAAATGGCGCAGGGCGCCGAGGTTGCCCCTCTCGTGGTGCGGCGAGGTGATTGTTGCCTCAATCTCTTTAAGAACAGCATCAAGTTGACAGATACTCTCGGCAATGTATAGGTTTTGCTGTCTCATATAGCTTCTGAGCAGGCTCGACGATGGTTCGCTTTCATGCCACAGAATAAAAAACAGATGGCCGTCGTCAAGCCAATCATCCAATACGGCCATTCCCTCCGGCAAAAGGCGTTCAGGACGAGCGACAACAACAGTGATGCCCTGATCGTGAGGCTGATTAGCGGGCATACGGCTGATGCCGTTCCACAGATCCGTATAACAGGTCAGGCGGTATCCCCGACTGACGGCATAATCCCGAAGAATATCCCGCATGATGTCGGCGGCTCTGAAAAAGGCCCTGATCGTTATGTGTTGTTTACTGCGCATCACCCATAGTCCTAAACCCTAAAGCCGTATTGTAAGGCATTATTGCCGTGAAGTCAATCTGCTCCGAACATATCCTTGATTATGGGCTAAGTCATACATTTTATTGTAAGTTTCTGAGAAACACCGCACTGAACATTGAACATCAAGGCCACGCTTGGCAGTCTTAACCGAAAACTTGTTTGTCGCCTATGTCATCTTTGTGCCCCGCAGCGAGAAAAGCAGCTGCCAGGCGGATAATCATATCAAATTCTCACGATACCAGATGATGGCTTTTTCCAATCCCTCCTTAAAGGGGACGATCGGTTCGTACCCGATGAGGGATTTTGCTTTTTGGATATCTGCCAATGAATGTTTTACATCGCCGACACGCGGTGGGGCGTAGCGAGGCTTAACAGATTTACCGACAATGGAATTAATCATCTGGACGATCGCATTGATGGTAATTTTTTGGCCGCAGGCAATGTTCACGACCTGTCCACCAGTTTTGGAGGCACGTGCAGCCAGCAGATTGGCTTGGACGATGTTGTCAATGTAGGTAAAATCGCGACTTTGTTCGCCGTCGCCGTAAACCGTCGGCGGCTGATCCTGCAAGATTGAAGTCACAAAGGCCGGAATCGCAGCGGCGTACTGGCTGGTGGGGTCCTGATAGGGGCCAAACACATTAAAGTAACGCAGCGAAATGGTATCCAGCCCGTACACCTGGGAAAATACACTGCAATAGTACTCCCCGAACAGTTTGGCGGCGGCATAAGGTGATTTGGGATTTGTCTGCATGGTTTCGACCTTAGGCATAGTAGGGCTGTCGCCGTAAGCGGACGAACTGGCGGCATACACAAACCGTTTGATCTTGTTGTCGCGAGCGGCCAAAAGCAAAGTAAAGGTTGCATTCACACAATGTTGGTGTGTGGTGACCGGGTCATCTACGCTGCGGGGAACCGAGGGTACTGCCCCCTGATGCAGAACCACGTCGATATCTTTCATAGCGGCGCAGGCGACCTGTGCATCGCCCATATCCGCTTCAATAAATTCGATTTTATCCCAAATATCCGCCAGATTGCTTTTCTTGCCGGTCAGCAGGTTAT
>JAAYQH010000077.1 GCA_012519365.1 Planctomycetota bacterium
CCCCGCCGAGGCCGCGGCCTGTGTGATGGTTTCGGCCAGAATGCGGTTGGTCTGGGCCGCCTCTGAACCGCCCTTGAGCAGGACGGCGTTGCCGCTTTTAAGACACAGTGAGGAGATCTGCACCAGTGCGTCCGGCCGCGACTCAAATATCACCCCGATCACGCCGATCGGACAGCTTACCTTATACAATTCCAGCCCCGCATCCAGTTCAGTCGTCGCCAAGGTCTTGCCCACAGGGTCGCCCAGCCCGATCAAACTGTCCAGCCCCGCACAGGCTTCGTTGAGTTTGGCCTCGTCAAATTTCAGACGTTTTAGCAGCGGTTGGGACAAATGGTTCCGCTTGGCCTGTTCAATGTCTTGTTGATTGGCCCCGATAATCGCTTCCGCCCGGGCTCGCAAGGCATCGCGGACGGCCGTTAAGGCGGCATTTTTCCGCTCACTCGAACAGGCCGCCAACTCCCGACTGGCCCGACGCGCCAAGCGGGCTGTCTGCTCAATGGTCATCATCGCACTCCACTTTATCTATTCCAACGCACGATACTCACTTGTTTCCCAAAAAAATCAGTGTACCGCCCGCCCTGTCCGCAAGCCAGTAAAAACTTTTGGAAGAAGGGCTTGCTTTGCAACGCCAAACGCCTATAATAGGCTTACGTTTCGATCAAACGCGGGCGTAGCTTAATGGTAAAGCTCCAGCCTTCCAAGCTGGCTATGTCGGTTCGATTCCGATCGCCCGCTGTACCCCTCTAAAAGATAGCCCTGTCCCTCATCGCCTGTTTTTGGATGCTATCCGAGACCGGGGACAGAACACGTGGTGAAATTAAATCATTGCGTTTTACCCGTTATGCCGCCGCCTCGCCGCAGCAAGGTGGTCTGTGATGTCTCTGTGCAAAAGAAGTCTGCCTGAATGCGATCATAGGAACCCATTGCGCGGGTCGTAAAAGGGCGAATCGATGACGGTGTGGGAGGGTGCCAAAAATTCTGTTCAATAGGCTAAGGTCTCAAGGTCCCCTGAGGGTGTGCTGACTGAGAAGACCCATTCAAATGGCCGACTCAAAAGACAGAGCATTTTTCCTGAATGCACGCCAGAATTCGGTGAATGTTGCACGGTTCGGTAACCACGCCGCTAAAGCCCTGTTTCAAGAGCGCATCGACTTCCGTTGCCGACAGCTCCGCCGCCAGCGCAATCACACAGCACGCTTGCAGTTCCTCTTTCTCGCGGACATATGCGCACAACGCGTGGGCGTCAATATCCGGACTCATCAGGTCCACAAGAATGATGTTCGGACGCATCTTCTGAGCGGCCAGTCCGGCATCAAAACTGTTTTGGGCAATTTCGACCGAGAAACTGCCTTTGGTTTGCAGATCTTGGGCCAGCCGACGCGCGACCTCCACCCGACTGTCGATAATAAGTACCCGAATATGACCTTTTTCCAGCTCATCGGTTGGCATATTGTGTGCTTTCATAAACCGAATCAGCTCACTGGCCGGGATACGGCGGTCGCGCGAGCCGGGAATCCGGTAGCCTTTGAGCTGGCCTGAATCAAACCATTTCGTAACGGTACGGGGCGCTACATGGCAGATTTGCGCAACCTGTCCGGTTGTCAAGACATCTTTGCGTTTAATCATTGATTTCCTTTTCGCGGCCATAATGCCGATTATGTCCCACATGCGATAAAATGTGATGCAGGGCCTTTTCCATACCCAACGAACTTCCTTTTCCGTCTGCCTTATCGACGCAAACGGCACCGAATATAACGATGGAATGGGAAAAACGCGTTTTATTGAGAAGACCGGCTGTCCCGAAACTCCTTATGCCCGATAATTGCGACAAAACGACCAGCGGCTTGGGAAATCAGAATAATGAGAATACAAAATTGGGGATTTGAGAGACCGTTTTCGCCATGGCCCTCTTGGCCGTGAAAAAGCCGACCGCAACGCGGCCAACGGCCGCAAACAATCTGCCGCCTTGAATAAAAATGCTATTATCGGGCGTTTAGAGTAGGCTCATCACCCCAGTTTTCAATCCCTATGAGGGACTTGGCAAACTCAAAATACGATTGCCATTGCGGCGTATCGGCGTACTTAAAAACGGTCCAGATGAATTTTTTCTTATCGGGGCGATACGACCCGCCAGACGAATCGACCGTCCATAACCCCAGCCGAAGGCCGCCTTCATCGGGATGGTCCACGTGCCGATGGAGCATATAGGCGCTGATCTCTGGAATTCGGGCGATTTTGTAATACGAATAGGCGTACGCGGCCGCCTGAATTCGCTGGCCGTCCGGCCCGTCAGGTGTATGAAACCCCTGTTCGCTCAGGACAATATCCCGGACCATGCCCCCAAAACGAAGGGTATCCCGTTTGACATACTCGGCCAGCACCTCGATATTTTTGAAGGTAATTTTGGGCGTGGACGGCTCAAACGTAACTTTGTCCAGCCAGAACCGCGGCTCAAACAAGTTCTCCGGATAGGGATGAAACGCGATATGCCAGGGAAAATCGCCCTGGTCTCTTGAATGCGCTGCCAGGTTGTTTAACAGCTCATCGCCGCGAATCATTCGCATCGCATCACCCTGAAACGTCCAGTGCTGATCCATCGAGATGTAAATGCGAAAATCCCGATGATGTTTTTGGGCTGCCAGCCAGGCCAGTCGCACCGCCCGATGATAATTGTCCAGCACCGTATCCGCGTCGGCAAGGCCCATATTGTACCATTGCCAATGCTGCTGCAATTCATTGCCGACGATCAGCGCCGAAATCAGCCCGTATTTCTTGTCAGGACGGGTGTATCGCTCCACCATGAACTCCACCGCCGCTCGATAATAACGACAGGCCGTCTCATTTTCGACGTTAAAGGCAAAAATGCCCGTCGGCGAGCCTTTCAGATCGCTGGCAGGATGGATCAGGGGATTAGACCGATCCATTCGCAAGGGCCGATTCAGAAAAACAACAAAGATCGCCACCCCTTCTTCGGTCAATCGCTTGAATTTGGCATCGAAATGTCGAATCGCAGGCATATTGAGGCCAATCTCGATGCCTTCGTACCGAAATGTGGCTTCCGGCGTCGGGGTGTTAAGGTCAATAATGGACTCCAACAGAATGTTGTCGTTGACATATTTGACCCCCAACGCCACGGCGTCTTCGATATCCACCACGCAGGTCAGCCCTTTTTTGCCGACAGGGCGGGGCAGTGGGAACGACCGCTGAGCGGCGTCTGAAAATTCTGTAACGCTGCGAGCCGAACCGACAGGAGTGCAACTGAGCGGATCAACCAAGATGAATTTTGAATAAATCCTATCGTATTTATTTGAAAATCGGGGAATCTTGACCTCTCCGTCGGGCTGTCCTGTCCAGATGATTTTCGAAGCCTGCAACTCATTGACATCTTCGTAAGAGGCCAACTCGGCGATAGCCAATGTCTGTTTGGTCTCATTCAGGACAATCTCAAGGGAGTTTTCGTGCGCGACAATCTTTTCAATCCTTGCTGCACACAGCGCCCCCCCCACGGCCTGCCATAGCACGACCGCAGCCATTGCGAATCCAAAACGGTGCATCATTGGACCTTTGCAGAGTTTCACTGGTTTTTTCTTTAAATTGCTGTTTTTCTATACCTTAAACACACATATTGCGGCGCAGCCGTGCAACCGTTCATCCCAGCATCCTATCAGAAATTTGAGGCGTTTTGCCCAAAAAAACCGCAAAAAACCATTTTTCAGGCAAACCTTCTTTATTCGCACACATTACCCCCTATAATAGTATATGTACAAAGAGTGGGTCGGGCGGTCGCCCCGCGCCTAAAAAAATAGGAATGCCTTTCCGGAATTGTCGTGCCGGAGGCGGCAGACCCCGCTAAATAGCGGGGTATCCGTATTCTTTTAGGTGTGGGGAGGAAAGTCCGAGCAGGATAGGGCACGGTGGCGGCTAACAGCCGCCCGGGGTGACCCGCGGGAAAGTGCCACAGAAAATATACCGCCCCGCACTATAAAAACAGTAACGGTTCGGCCGCGTTGTTGTCCTCTGTTCCTTCAGGAATAGGACAATCAAGGGCTTGCGTCACTGTTTAGTGCGGGGTAAGGGTGAAAAGGTGCGGTAAGAGCGCACCGCGTCGCTGGTAACAGCGGCGGCACGGCAAACCCCACCGCCTGCAAGACCAAGTATGCTGTGTGCTCGGCCCGGGCGTTTCACAGCGGGTAGGTCGCGTGCCGAGGGGGCAACCTATCGGCAGAGCCGGTCGGCAACGGCCGG
>JAAYQH010000078.1 GCA_012519365.1 Planctomycetota bacterium
CGCTGAATATCGTCAAGCCGTCAGCAATGCGTCGTATCCTGGCGGCGTACGAAGACAGAATCCAGGTGCTTTCGTGGGGCAAAGATGAATTTAAGAAGCGGTTTACCCCTGAGCAAATGGCCAAGGTTCAGCATGCCCTGCTTCGCGGCGTTTTGAAAGGCATCTATGCGTCCGCTGTTCTAAAAAAAATGCTGCTGGGACTAATCACTGCGGCCGATCTGTATTACCCGATTACTCTGATTGCCCGTAAAACGAGTAACGCCGCCGACGCGAGCAAAGCCGGCACCACCGCTTGCCGATGCGGACGAACGCCTTAAAAAAAGTTGCAAACAGGCCGGTGGGCGGGTTTAATAGCCTTATGTTCAAGACAGTTACTATTATCGGTGACGGCGGAATGGGCAGCGTCTGCGCAATGCTGCTTTGCGAAAACGGTGTGCGCACGACCCTGTGGGGGCACGAGGCGGCCTATATTGCTGAGATGGCCCACAAACGCGAGAATGTGCGGTTTTTGCCGGGCTATAAACTGCCGGATAGTCTGCGGCTTGAGGCAGATGACAGCCGGGCGTTTGACGGTGCTGAACTGGTCGTCTCGGCGGTGCCGTGTCAGTTTTTGCGAAAGACCTGGCAGCGGCTGGCCGCATATCTGCCCGCGGGCATCCCGATGGTCAGCGTTACCAAAGGCATTGAAATCGGTACACTGCGGCGGCCGACGGAGATTTTGCGTGAGGTGCTGGGCACGCAGCGCCCGTATGCGGTTCTAAGCGGGCCGACGATTGCCGATGAAGTGGCCCAGGGTCTGCCGGCAACGGCGACGGTTGCCAGCGAGAACAGCGAACTGGCCCGGGCTGTCCAGCAAACTTTCAATACCGCAATGTTTCGGGTTTATACGCACGACGATTGTGTAGGGGTGGAGCTGGCCGGGGCGATGAAGAACGTGATTGCGATTGCGGCGGGGGCCGTCGATGGGATCGGCGCCGGCGACAATGCCAAAGCCGCCCTGCTGTGTCGCGGGCTGGCCGAGATCCAACGGCTCGGGGCGGCAATGGGGGCGCGGGAAAAAACCTTCACAGGTCTAAGCGGCCTGGGCGATTTGGTTACAACCTGTATCTCGCCGATGGGACGCAACCGCTCATTCGGCGAGCGGATCGGCAGGGGAATGAGTGCCGAGGAGGCTCTGGCGGCCACCCCAAGCGTGGTTGAGGGTGTGCCCACCTGCACGGCGGTCCTGGAGCTGGCCCGACAGCACCACGTTGAGATGCCCATTACCGAGGCGGTCTATGACGTTATCCACGGCCGCAAGGCCATCCGCGGCGCCATCGCCGATTTAATGGGACGGGAACTGAAAGAAGAGTTTTGACCCCAAAACATACCTACACTGATTTGAGCTCCTGTTCGTAACAGGCCATCAATCGGCACGTCAAGGGGCCGGGTTTGCCTTCGGCCACAGTGTGGGCCTCCACTGCCACCACGGGCAGCACCTGCATAATGACATTGGTCAAAAAAACCTCCTCGGCCTTCAACACATCGTCGATTTGAAGCAGTTGCTCGGCGACGGGCAGGTTTTCTTTGGCGGCGATATCCAGCACTGTTTTTCGGGCGATGCCGTTCAAAACGGGCGTTGACAGCGGCGGCGTATACAGCGTGCCCTGGCGAACCAGAAAAACAGTGCTCAAGCACCCTTCGGCCAAGGCGTTTTCGGTGGTAAACCACAACGCCTCTGCGGCCAGTTTTTCGTGGGCATCACGCAGCGCCATCAGCCGCGGGCCGTAACAGGTCGTCTTGTGTCCGGCAAATGGGTCTTTGGGGTTTTGGCGATAATCGGTCAAAATAACCCGCACGCCTTTGCCGTAATACTCCTTTGGATACGGCGTATAGGACGCAGCGGTAATCAGCAGATTTGAAGACGGGGCCCCGTCGGATTGAATCGGGCCGTTGGACAGCGACAGCCGCAGCCGTGCGTCGGTCAACGTATTGGCCTCGAGCAGGGCGTCGATCGCAACAGTGATGTCGGTCTCGCTGTAGCGATTGCGAATCGCCAGTGCTTTGGCCGAGGCGTTGAGCCGAGCCAGATGATCCGCCAGCCGAAAGACCCGCCCGCCTACGGCTCGCATCGTTTCGAACAGGCCGATACCGTACAGAAAACTGCTGTCGGTAACGGGGATGTGCGCCGTCTGAGCCTCAATGATTTCGCCGTTAAGAAAGACCTGTTCCATGGTTTTGTGCCGTTTGCGTGGGGTTGTCTGTGCCGGTTCGTCTGGATACCGCCGAGGGCATCCCAGCATCCAAAAACGTTTCAGCCCGCTTTAGGCTGCATCGCGGAGAGCAGACTATTCATCCCGGCCGGGGTGAGATTTTTTTTGTGGCGGTATTTGGCCACTACGCTTGCGGCCAGGGGACCGGCAGTAGCGGGGCAAATCAACTCCAGCCCGTCGCCGGGCAGCCAGCTTCCGCGGATCAACGTAAACGAAATCATAAAAAAACTCATCCGCCGGATATCGCCGTCTTCCAGATCGGAAATATCAAACGGAAGCACGTCTTTAATGGACTGGACAGCAGCCGGGCCGTACAGGCCGAGCATGGCCGTTTTATCGGTAACATTGGTAACGGACACATTATATCCGTTGTTTTGCACAAACCGCCCAATTGCTTCGGCGGCTCCCTCGACGGTGCCGGGCGGGGTAAACACGAAAACCTCGCCATTGAGCCGTCCCAGCCGACAGGGCAGGCCGATGCCTGTCTTGCTCAGCGTGGCCCATTTCCACCGGCCGTCAAAGAGTTTGCCATCCTCGAGCAGCCCGTTGCCCACCACTGCCAAGTCGGGGCCGCTCAGCGACAATCGACCAAAACTGCTCAAATCCACCACCGCGCAATGTGACCGCAGTGCGGCGCTTTCCTCTGTGATATCGCCGAAGTCGGCCGGTAACGTCCAGCCGTCAAACTCTTCAAAACGGGCACCAAGCTGCTTGTGAACCGTATTAAACGGACTTATTTTCGCCATATCAAACCTTCAACATACTGCAAACCACATTTGGGTAAATGATTTCGTCACGCTCAAAAAACAAACAAAAAAATAGTATATCAAAGAATCCCCGCTGCGCCAATATTTACTCTGCTCGAACAAGGCTGGTGCTGTGGGCGGCAAAGGCACGGACCGTGCCGGATTCCAACTGAACAATCAGGCCGTCGGTCGGGTCGATTCCCCGACAATAACCGCTGTACGTTTGGTTGTCGAATTCGAGGGTGATATGACGTCCCAGCAGGGTGCTGAGTTGGGCCCAGTGGTTGATAATATCGTTTTTGGCACGATTCAGGTCATCCGTCGTTTTGGTGAGCCACTGCTCGAGGACCGCCAAAAACGCACACACCAAATCCGTCCGGTCAACGGGAGCTCCGGTTTCGATACGAATACTTGTGGCCGGAGTGTGCAGGTCGCAACCGGCGAAACTTTCCGGCAATTGATTGCAATTGATCCCGATTCCTGCGACAAAACACGCCCTGCCGCCGACACGTCGGCGTTCAACCAAAATCCCGGCCAGTTTTTTGCCATTTACGAGAATATCGTTGGGCCACTTGATGCCGGCATGCAATCCGCAGAAGGTGCTCAGCGCCTCGGCGGCGGCAACCGCCGTGGTCAAAGTCAACAGCTCCGCTTCAATCGGCGTGTCAATCAGCAAAACTGAACAAAGGATACTTTCGCCCGGCCGGCTGTACCAAAGGCGGCCTCGCCGTCCACGGCCGGCGGTCTGTTGATCGGCCAACACGCACAACCCGTGATACGCCGAATTGCCCGCATACGCCCACGCAATATCGTTCGTCGAACCCGTGGACCTGAACACAACCACCTTGCCTCCCACAACGCACCCCTTCCTCGCCGCCTCAATTAAATAGGGACAGTCACCTATTTTTGTCATAATGATCGTCCCCCGGACTGTTTTTTGGGACGGCCTATCGGCAGCGGTCGAAGCCGTTTGTTCAACAGTTTTTCCAGTTTGCTGACAAACGCATCCCCGGCCAGCGGACGCCCGGTATGGGTGTTCAGACGAACACGCTTGACGACCTCGTCGGGCTGTTCTTTTTCGAGTGCCCCCCGCCAATCCACCTGGGCACAAATCTGCTTCCAATACGACACATTCAACAGCCCTGCGGCATCCCGACCGTCCAGGTGAGCGGCCGCGCTGGACCACGGGTATTTCCACGCCTGCCGCACCAGCCCCGCCCGCAGGGGATTCTGTTCGACATACCGCAGGGCCTGCCAGAAATGCTCACGCCCCAGCGGACACGAGTAGAAGCGGTTCTGCCACAGATGCCCGCTGCGGCCATGAAAGCGGTTGATGTACTGTGTGTAACGAAAATGCGTCCGCCCCAGGGCTTTGGCTAACGAATCCTCACCCGCAGGCCGCCCGATCAGGTGAATATGATTGGTCATCAGACACCAGCCCAGAATTTCAAGCCCGTACTTTTCGGCGTGTTCCTTCAGCAAAGACAAATACACCCGCCGGTCGTCATCGACAAAGAAAACGTCTTGACGGTTATTGCCCCGCTGTGTAATATGATGTGGAACATCCGGTATCGCAATGCGTGCGGTTCTGGGCATAATCCCCGATTATGCCGACCACATTCGGGATGTCAAGGAAAAAAATAGGTAACTGTGGGGCTGTTGAAAAAGTCCTCTAAACCAGGATAATTTTTCATGCCGCCTGTTTCCACGGGATTATTTCCATTTCGGTCATTTTTTTCGTTCGACCTTTTTCTGGCTGTCCCCAAACAGAGGTATC
>JAAYQH010000079.1 GCA_012519365.1 Planctomycetota bacterium
CCGATCCGGACAGTCTTCACTTTACGGCGGAAGGCACGGCTGATTATATGGAATTCAAGGAAATTACCGCCGCGGATGCCGACAGTGCGGTGCGTTCGAACTATGCGGTATTCAGGGGCGTTACAGGGTCTTCTTTTACGGTCTCAGCAACCATTGCCAACGGCGGCGGGATTGCCGGCGTTCAGATTGTTGAGGACGTTTTTCGACCGGTTGTGATCCCTGAACATGAAGACGGCAGCGTCGGGACACTGATTTCCCAAGACGAAGTCGAGGTGTCATTCGGCTGGTCGGCGGTCGGGGATCCGGACACGGAAAGAGCTTATCCGGTCCATCCCGATACCCTCGGATACTACATTTATCGTTCGCTCGGCGGCGAGGATGACCCCAACTTGTATCCGCTGGATTATGTTGAGCAGGTCCACGCTGAAGATCCCTATGAGACCGATCCGTACAATGAGTATGGACCGATCCTCTTGGGTCAATCGACAACGTACTACTGGCAGATTGAGCAGGCGATGGACGACGGAACCGGAAATCCTTATGGCGCCGGCGATCCCAATAATATCATAGGGCCTGTCTGGAGCTTTACCATCATTGGTGCTACGCCTCGGATTCTTTCCGGCCCGGAACATACCGTGGCTGATTTTGACGGCAATGCGTCGTTCAGCGTAACCACGGGTGCGGTGGCGACCGATTTCCGATGGTTCAAGGTCGGCGATCCGGATACCCAGTTAGCTGACGGCGGCATCTATTCCGGCACACAAACCGATACGCTGGTGATTACCGGTGCCACCGTTGCGGACGAAGGCGAGTTTTACTGTATCGTTTATAACGGCGATCCGGATGAAGGGGGAATTGCTTCACTTCCTTCACCTGTCGCCAAATTGTGGTATCCGCGTTTGATGAGCCATTATCCGTTTGAGGTGATGTCCGACGAAGAGGGTGTTTATGTGACGCCGGATATCATCAGAGGTTTGGATGCGGTGATGATGAGCGACGATACCGGTGAAGACGTGCCCGTTCTGGATGCCGGCATGCCGGAGTTGGACGGTGAGTATGCGTTGAAGCTTGATAATCCGCAAGGGGATGATCCGAATACTGCGGATGCCCAGTTTGCCCAGCTTCCGGCCGGGGTTGCAGATTACAAGGATATCACCATCAGCCTGTGGATTTATCCCGACAGCCTGCCCGGCTGGGCGCGTGTTCTGGATTTCGGTACCGGCACAGACAATTACCTGTTTTTGACGGCTGATGCCGGTTGGGGTGTGATGCGGTTTGCCATACGCACCCCAGACGTTGATGAGCAGCTGCTTGAGACCGGAGCGCTGACCGCTGACGAATGGCATTATGTCACGGTGACGATCACCGGCGACACGGGGCGGTTGTACCACAACGGCGAATTGGTTGCCACCAATACCGGAATGACCCTTGATCCGATTGATGTGGCCGCCGAGTTGAACTACCTCGCTAAAAGTCAATTTCCTGACCCCTACTTTAATGGTCGGATTGACGATTTGAAGATTTACAACTATGCCCGCACGACCGAACAAATCGCACAGGATTATCTGGCGGTTCGCGGCGATTGGGTGTGCAACTATGAGTTGTATGATCTTCCGTTTGATTTCGATGGCGACTGTAAGGTTGGCCTGGCCGACTTTGCAGAAATCGCAGCCACTTGGCTGGACAGCTATCGCATCTATCCTGATTAAGGTTGATGCAGTATAAATTCAAAATGGTTTCCGGGCGTCAGTTCAGGCGTCCGGAAACCTTATACCATTTAATGAAAGGAGGGCCGTGAGAAGGATCAAAATTAAGAGTGTAGGGTATATACAGCAGGGATGCGGTGTTTGAGGCTTGGACGCATAAAAGCGGATGTTTCCATCCAACTTTAAAGAGGAGTAATGCTATGCGAAGTGTTATTGTTTTGTTAGCCTGTGTGATTGTAATGGGACTCGGCGCGAATGCGGCGACGATTACAACGCAGGCGGAAGAACCCATTGTTGAGGATGGTTTTATTGTTCAGTTGCTTACCTGTGCGTCGGATAACGAAAACATCAATGGTCCCGGCCAGACCTATTCGGGCGCTAATGACGACGCAACCTATGTGGCCAACGACCGTTCGACTCAGGGGCAGACCTTTACGATGGCGAGCGGAGGCACCTTGTACGGTATCTGGGTCAAGCATGTCAACTGGGAGGACTATCTGGACAATGGAACATGGTATAATTTTTCAGATGGAGACCAAATTACCGTTCGTATCAGTTCGATCTCCGAAACCACGCTGACAGTGCTGAGTTCTGAGGTGGCGACAATGGCGGCGGAAAGCGGATTCAGCGGCGGCGGCGACAACGGCACCGGCTTGTGGCTGCATATCGCCCTGGAAACGCCGGTGAACCTGGGGGCAGGGACGTATGCTTTTGATCTGACATCCTATGGTCCTTGGTTCGAAATGGATGGCCTTGAAGCAGGTCCGTATGACGGCGGTGAGGCGTACACGACCGCAGCAAAGGAAGATACCGATTTGAGCGGGGCCAGTTGGCACGTCACAGGCGACCGCACCTTTGTCCTGGAGATTGATACCGCAGGGCCGTACAATCCGAAGGTTATGCCGGAGAATCCCGAAGGCTCGGTCGGCATTCTGATTTCCAATGAAGAAGCCGAGGTCACGCTGAGCTGGATGGCAGGCGAAGACCCGGACGAAGAGAGGGGCTATCCGGTCAATCCTGATATTTTAGGCCATTACATTTTTCTTTCCAGCGGCAATCCGGGCGACGATCCCAACGTTCATTTGTTTGATTATGTCCCCCAGGTTCATGCGGAAGACCCGTATGAAACCGATCCGTACAATGAGTATGGACCGATTGTCTTATCTCAAGGAACGGTTTACTATTGGCAGATCGTACACGAGATATTGAATCACGAAACAGGAGAAGGTTATCCTTTGGGTGATCCCAATAATATAGCCGGCTCTGTCTGGAAGTTTACGACAATCGGCGTTATACCTAGGATATTAGTGCATCCGAAAAGCATGTATGTCGATGTCGAGGGCAACGCATCATTCAGCGTGACGGGCAGCGCAATTGCCACCGCTTACCGCTGGTTCAAAGTAGGCGATCCGGAGGATATTGCCTTAACCGACGGCGGTCCGTATTCCGGCACCCAAACGGATACCCTGCTCGTTACCGGCGCTACACTTGCCGAAGAGGGGCAGTACTACTGCATCGCTTACAACGGTGATCCGGATGAGGGGGGGACTCCGTCCCAGCCTTCCGAGGTTGCCTGGTTATGGATTCCGCGTCTGCTCATTCACTATCCGCTGGACACCGTCGAGGTTGTTCAGGACAGTCATATCACGCCGGACATCGCAAGCGGGTTTGATATGACGCTGATGCATATAAATAATGCGGAGGGCATGTTGCCGTCTCTGGTGGAAGGGGTGCCCGAGCTTGGCGGTTCCGGTCTGTTCTTTAATAACAGCGACAGAGAGGATCCGAACAACACGTGGGGCCAGTACGCCACGGCCGGCGATGTGGACATGGAAGAGAGGGGCAATGCCCTGACGATTTCTTTCTGGGTGCAGTGGGTCGGAAATAATGGCGACTGGCAGGGCATCATCAACCGCCGCGGCTCCTGGAATAACGCCGATATGATGTGGCGAATTGACAAGAACCCAACCTCAGGCGAGATCAGCTTTGAGCGGGAAGGCGGTGCCGGCAGAGTGGCGACCACGCTGGTTGAGGACGAGTGGCATCATATTACAGTGACCTACGATGCAGCCTCCTTAACCACCCGAATGTACAACAATGGTACATTGGTTGCGACGGGCAGCGGCTTTACGTACGGAACCGGTGTCAATTCGGGCTTCAAACTGGGCTGCAACAACGATAACGGCAGCGAGTTTTTCTATGGCGTTCTTGATGATGTTAAAGTGTATAACTATGCCCGTACGACCGAGCAGATCGCGCAGGATTATCTGGCGGTCCGAGGCGGCTGGGTCTGTAACTATGAGTTGTATGACCTGCCGTATGACTTTAATAATGACTGCATAGTCGATCTGGCTGATTTTGCGATATTTGCAGAAAAATGGCTGGACAGCTATCGCATTTACCCTGAGTAAATGAAAACAGAATAGAGTAAAATGGTTTCCGGGCGTCAGTTCGGACGCCCGGAAACCTGATTGTATAAGTCAATAAGCCAAATACGTCAGTTGTGTGCAATAATGTTATTTATGAGAAAGGAATTTTATGATGGAGTGTATAACGAAACAGCGTATAAATAGGTTTGTAACTTTGTTGTGGAGGTCTGAAAGATGAAAAGAGTACTGTTTGTTTTAGTGTGTGTGTGTGTTGCGACGAGTGTTGCTGAAAATGTTGTGAGTGTGAACTTTGAAA
>JAAYQH010000080.1 GCA_012519365.1 Planctomycetota bacterium
CACTACATGGATGACCTCTTTGATCTTGCTACGGGAGAGGGCGGAGACAGGTTTGAACCCCGTAATGCCCCCATGAGTTTAACGAAAGTTTCCGACTCCAGCGTGCTCTTGTCGCAAGGGCCGACGCCTTTGACAGGAGTAGAATCTGAGACGCTATTCGAAGTGATTGAGCCGCACGCGATTGACATGCGATTCCGGGCCAAGTTACATCGTCCGCCGCGGAGCGGAAAACGGTTTGGTTTCTTCTGGGCCAGCTATATCAATACTCCCAACAACCCAGCCCTTTACTTCCGGGATGGGAAGGGCATCCTGAACTGCCTCAGCCCAGACCAACACGGCAGAGGTGGGGGGAACACGGTATGCCACGAATCCATCGAGACCCCGTCCCTTGGCCAGCAAGGGCGCCAGTACAACCCAGGTAGTCTTGCATATTCGTTCAGCGCCCGAAGATTTGGCCCACCTTTGATGTTCGGTTATCCCGGACAGGGACGGATGCTGCTTCTTATGATGTTCGACCAGTCTCATCCAGTACGATTGACCATGTCTCACCGGGGTGGCGGATTGAACGAGGCAAAGAGAGCATATAACCCCGCTTGGGATTTCCAATACATCCTCGATGAGGCAGATCAGGGAACCGAATGTCATTTGCGGACACGCGTGATCTACAAGCCATTCTCTGATATCGAAGAGATTGACCATCTGTACGCCGAATGGGTCAAAGAAACAGGACAGGCTCAACAACCGCCTAAACGCTAGGATTGCGAAGGCGTATGCTTGCTGCTACATCGTCCATAACGATTCGCAAAACACGGGTTATAGTGCTGGACCGAACGCCGGAAATCTCAGATACTTTCAGAGATAGCTGTGACGACTAGCGCGCATCTCCCACATCCCGGGGTTAAATTGACGGTTTTAATCTGCCCGGCGACACGTTAATGGTGAGTTTGGATGTAAAGATGTTGCTTGGCCTATTATGCCAAAAGTGGTATAGTACTGCTAATAATTATGAAAACAGTAGAAAGCATTATAAAAGAGGGGGATTGCGCACAAGTCTTGCGCGATTATCCTGATAATTTCTTCGATTTGATCGTTACCTCACCACCATATGCCGACCAGCGAAAGAACACATACGGCGGCATACCTCCTGCAAAATATGTGGATTGGTTTGTGCAGCGATCGGCAGAATTCCTGCGCGTTCTAAAGCCAACGGGAAGTTTTGTGCTTAACATCAAAGAAAAGGTAATCGCCGGGGAGCGGCACACCTATGTTTTAGAGTTAATACTGGCCTTGCGGGAACAAGGCTGGAAATGGACTGAAGAGTACATTTGGCATAAACGAAACTGCCACCCTGGCAAGTGGCCCAACAGATTTAGAGATGCATGGGAGCGTTGCCTCCACTTTACAAAAACTAGCAAATTCAACATGTACCAAGACGCCGTAATGGTGCCAATGGGAGATTGGGCAAAGACACGCCTGAAAAAACTTGGTAAAAACGATGTTATCCGGTTTAATTCCCAAGTTGGGTCTGGATTCGGTAAAAACATTCAGAATTGGGTTGGCAGGGACATGGCATACCCATCAAACGTGCTCCATTTTGCAACCGAAACAGGCAATAAGAACCATAGCGCCGCATTTCCAAGGGCACTTCCTGAATGGTTTATCAAATTATTCACCAAGGAGGGCGATTGGGTTCTTGACCCCTTTGTTGGCAGCGGCACGACCTGTGAAGTTGCGCAGAAGCTTCGCAGAAATTCCGTCGGAATAGACATTTTACCAGAGTATGTTCAGCTTTCTACGGAAAAAATTAATCCTGTTGAAATTATGCTATTTGAAAAAAGAGCTGAATATGGGAAGAGTGACAAAAAACGAAATAATTAACTTCATCGAACCCCGCATTCACGAGTTTCACAAGCGAAGGCTCGAAAACCTTTTAGCCCTTCAATTAAAAAATATACTTTCCCGAAAAAACCCTTATCTATTCAAAGCAAAAAACCAAAATACAGCTCATGACTTGGTAAAAACCATCCTTGATGCCCACCTTTCGTCTCAAGAAGAAGGCATTTTTGGCGGTTTTCTGGAAGAACTTGCTGTTTTTATTTGTGGGCGGGTGTACAACGGGAAAAAATCCTCATCAGAAGGGATTGACTTAGAATTCAGGAAAAACGGTATCATCTATCTAACCTCTATTAAATCTGGCCCTTACTGGGGAAACAGCCGCCAAATCGCTAAAATGAAGGAAGATTTCAGGAAGGCAAAAAGAATACTTGGCACTAACACCAAGGGAATCACTGTGGTCGCCGTAAATGGATGCTGTTACGGCAAGGATGACAATCCCGATAAGGGGGAATACCTCAAACTATGCGGTCAACGGTTCTGGGAGTTTATTTCCGGCAAAGACAACCTTTATGTTGACATCATTGACCCCATTGGCCACAAGGCAAAAGAGAAAAACGAACTGTTTCTTGTCGAATACGCCAAAGCAATTAACAAATTTACACTGGAATTTTCCAAGGAATACTGTGGTAAAGATGGCTCGATCCTATGGGAAAAACTTGTCCAATTTAATTCGGGCAAGAAATAATTCATCCTACAAGGAGTTACTCGGACGTCGCGCAAGATACGCCGCCAGTCCGCCAAAAACTTACGAAAAGAGACAATAAATGATCCGGCATCAAAAAAAACGACTACCCAGAATATCCGATATAATTGCTCAGGACGACTGGTACTACAAACGGCCTGATGGTAGCGCTTACCGCACAAGAATTATTATCGGGCGTCCCCGCCCTGCAAATAGACGAATAAAGACCAGTGACTGGCTATGCCCGGTGTTTATCGAAAATGTTACGGCAAAAGTTTGTAAGGCTATGGGCGTCGGCCCCGTTGATGCCCTTATGAACGCCCTGACCCTCGTCAAGAGCCACTTTGACGCGACAAAACACCAATTGGCTGATTTGAGGACTAAAACAAAAACACAGCGAACAAGGTGCTCACCCCAGCGCGCGGATTTCCG
>JAAYQH010000081.1 GCA_012519365.1 Planctomycetota bacterium
ATATCATCCAGCCGCAGCTGTGCTCGGGCGCCGCTGTCGCCGTCCACGTGGTAATATCGCCACAGCAACTGCACATACGGCTGCTCGAGGGCCTCGGCCGGCAGGGCAATCGGCCCCAGGATTTCAGTGTGGCCCTTGTCCTGCACAAGATACTCAACCGGCTGCCCGCCGCTAAGGACATCCAAAAACGCCCCCGTCCAGCCGATACGGTATTGCAGACGAATGGCATACCGCCGAACGTTCGGCTCAAGCGTACCGCCCAGCCAGCGCACCGCGGCGCTGTCCAGGCCGGTCGTATCCACCGCCGTCAAGGCCCCGCCCAGGTCACGCTGCCGGCCGGTATTGATAAAGGAAATGCCCTCCTCGCCCAGCCCGTTAATCCGCGACCTGCCTGTTGTGCGATACGGATAGCCCACAGTGTCCGGAATGTCGTTGGCATGATAGCTGTCCTCGCCGTCGTGCGGAATAAAATAGGCGTACTCCAGCGGCGTATCAAGCCCCGGATCGGAGGTGTTGCTTTGCAAAAACAGCAGGCCGTCGGGGAAGGTATGTTCCGGCTGATCGGGGGACCACGAGTCAAATTCAAACGCCCCCAGCCGCAGCGTCCGGGCGGCCGGGTACACCAGCAGCCGAAAGCGTGCCGAAGCCGGCGGATTATGGCCGTCCGAAGCGGTTACCGTCAGAGTCGTATCGCCGCGATACAGCGGCACCAGCGTCAGCGTACTACCGACCACCGACGCCTGGGCGACAAAGGGTTTGTCCGCCTGGGCGGTAAAGGTCAGCGGGTCGCTTTCCGGATCGGAAAAATAAGCCGACACATCAAGCGTAACCGGCATCTGCTCAATCGCCTCGGTAAACGGCAGCGGCTCGACCATCTGCGGCGGCTGATTCGTCCCCGGCAGCGGCACACCGTCGAGGGAGATGTTATTAAACGCCACCCGATTGCCTTCATCGCGTTGCGCATCGTCGGTCTCAAAACGAATTCGGACCTTGAAGTCAGGATTGTCATCCGCCTGCGGAATCGAGGAAAAATCCACCTCATACAATCGGTACGTATTTTGCCATAAGGCAAAAACAGCTGTGTCCTGGCTATAGGGCAGCCACTGCGCAGAATCCGAGCTTACTGAATACTCAAGGATTAGACTCTCCGCCGCTCCTTCGTCCATCGCAGCAAAACAGAAAACCACATCGCGGTATCCGGTAGTCGGCAGATGAAAAATCAGGGTATTCTCGCCGCCATCGCCGGCAAACGGCTGGCGGACTTGCAGCCCTTTTACGGCCGCCTGGCTATAATCACGATTTCGATTCCCTTCAGGGCGATAGTTCAGGCCCGTCGGGGCATTGTACCGTTCCAAAGAGGCCTTGCGCCAATAGGGATGGTCCGGATTGAACGGATATGCCATCAGCGCAGAATGGTACTCAATTACCGCAGGGGCAGGAATGCTATACGACGAGGCGACGCTTTCAAACGGGGTATTATTGGCAAGCTCATCAGTAAAGCACCAAAAATGTAGCAACGTCAGGGGTTCAAAGTGAGCCGTCAGTGCCATATCTTCAGCAAGCTGCACCGTGAGGGTCGGCAGATCCATATCCTCCGCAGCGACGGGGCCTTGCCAATGCGAAAAACGATAGCCCGGTGCCGGCACCGCCGTAACCGTAATCGGCACATCCTCAAAGTACAAGCCGCTCCAGGGGTACGGTTCTTGCGGATTGACCCCCGGCGTTTGAGCATTGATGTCGGTTCGATTCACACGAATAAACCCGTGCGTCCTATCCGCCACATCCAGCGTCAACTGTCGATCCTGTCCCAACCCGAAATAAGACCGCAGATGCGAGCGTGCATAGTCCGGTCGCCGATTGGCAAAGTCACGTGTGACATTCACATGATAGTTCCAGTCGCCAATGCTGCCTGGACGCCCCCACCGCGCAATGTGGGCGGGCATTTCCGCAGCGATAGCCTGTTGACACCGGTCAATAACTGCCACAACACGCGCCGGCAGAAACGCCGTATTCAACAAATCGGCATAGCGGTTGATGAAATCCTTTTTGAAGGTGTCGTTTTCCAGCAATTTGCGCAATAGATAGGTCGCCCATTGCGGATTGTTCCACGCGTCGGAAACAGCGGTGGCATAGGCCAGCGTATTATCCGCGTAACCGCCGGCTTGGCCAAAACCGAAGTCCGTATCAAACAGCATCCACCGCCACCGTCCGTCATGGCCGTACGGCGCACCCGGCTCGTATGCATCGGTGTGTTTTCGCCACCAGTCATTGTTATTGCCGGGCCAATCGGTGTTGTTAAAATAAATGTTGCACACATTGTTATCAATAAAATTATCGGTATCAATGCGTGTTTGGATATAC
The DNA here is from genome assembly GCA_012519365.1 of Planctomycetota bacterium. Taxonomy (GTDB): domain Bacteria; phylum Planctomycetota; class Phycisphaerae; order Sedimentisphaerales; family Anaerohalosphaeraceae; genus T3Sed10-213. The sequence goes on from JAAYQH010000081.1 coordinate 2,362, forward strand.
GCGTAATGCACCGGATCGGACAGGCCGTTGGCTTCAATGTAATTTAAGGTCTGGTCGTAATGGAAGGCGTCGCCCTGTTTGACCTGATGCCCTCTGACATTCGCCAGAATTTCAAGAATGTCCACGTCATCGGGGTCAAGGCCGTATTTGTAATGCAGATAATACTTATCGTAACGTTCCCGAATATTGTGCAGCCCCCAATACTGGCCGTTGAAGTACACCGCCGCCGGCTGATAGGCCTGGGTATCGATCGGCAAATGACTGACAAGAGCCTGCATCATCGCGTCTCGGAAAAAGGTTTGGGCGTTGTCGTTTCCGCTGTTGCGAAGGACCAGCCGCTTAAATCGATCGGCGGCATGATCGCTGAAGATCGGATAATCGAATTCGCTTTCGCCATAGCCGGCCCGTGCATACAGCCGCAGGGATTTTTGCGGTAAATTGCGCGTCCAGCCGCCGTGAATCCGTACGCCGATATTCTGCTCCAGCAGCACTGTTCCGTCCGTACCAAACAACGTAAAAGAGGCGGGCCGTTCCCATGAAAAGCCGCGCAGTTCATAATTGGGAACCCCGATCTGATCGCGATTTTGGCCGGCCACATAAATGCCTTTTTCATAGCCGAAAAAGTCTGGCTCTTGGAATGTCAAATTGATCACCGGCACAGTATGGGGCAGGGCTTGTGACTGCAAAAAATAGGTCGAATCTGCCGTTTCAGAAGGAATATACCCGTTCTTGCAGGCCCGGGCACGAATCACATTCACCGGAACCGGTTGCATGTCCTGCCCCGGAGTCGGCAGACCGCTGTACAACACGTTACCATCCAATGACTTTACTGTAATGTTGCGATAGCGTGCCTGTGTTTGCCATGTACCCACGCCGGCTTGGCCGGCAAGATTGGGGCTGCCGGGTCGGTCTGAAAAATTAAAGATCAGGTTGTCATCCAGCCAACAGCGAATGCGAAGCCCCTCGCAGCGCACCCGAATAGTATACCATTGATCGGTATTGACACTTCCGCTGACCCGGTCAACAAAAATGGACCAGGTGCCGTCCCCGTTGCCTTTTTCGATGCCGTGCAGGGTATTGCCCCAGCCGCCGTAATTGACAAAATAATAATGATTGCCGTTGGCTCGGAAAAAGACGAGGAACCCTTCATATCCGCCGGTCTTTTTTGCCTCTAATGTCAGTTCATAATCCGTCCATCCGGTATCGCCGAACATCAGGCGGACATTGCTGGCCAAAGAGCGTTGGACCAATTCGTCGCCCTCAATGGACCAGTTATTTACCGGCGTTGACGGCCCGCTGCTGTTTTCGGTATTGATACCCGCCAGTCCGCCGGGCGATGCGAAATCGGCATCGATTGCCACACCGTCGGTGTACACATAACTGCGGCACTCACGATACAGCATATCGCCGTTGGGATATTGATTTTTATAGCCGTACGGAGTGCCGTTCAGAGCGGTCGGATCGGGAACGGAACCGTCGCGACTGTAATAAATCACCGCGTCCGGATCGTCCACGCTGAGAGTCAATTGAAACGGATCAGCATAAAAACCGGACGAATGAGAAAACACAGGCTGCGGCACAATTCCTGCATACGCATGAGCGGAGGCATTGCTTGCCGCCGGTGTCGATTCCGAAAAGTAGCCCCATTCCGACCCGCCATCGGAAACTCGTCCGAAGGAAATATCGCGTCCGAGTTTAACCGGCTCAATCGAATCGACGATGGTGCCGTCTGCTGCAGTCAGGCAAACCGGTTCACCATCAGCGCTGAGCGAAAAATTGGTGTGAAGCTGTTCAGGCCTGACAAACAGCCGAGCGGCCGGAATCGGCTCTTCAATTATGCCGTTGGGCAATTGCCACCGCACGGCCAGATGATCGCCGCCGACGTCTTCTTTCATCAAGGCGCAGATGTAATAATACCGCCCCGCCTCCAGATAAATCGGATCGGATTGCTGAGCATCGGGATAACGGTCCCAGTGACGCGGGTAGTTGCTCCAGCCGGCACCGGGGATTTCGGCGATGGCCGTCATATTGGCTGGGTTGCTATCGGTACTCAAATAGAGCCGAGAACCATTGTCGCCGGAAAGCCAGAAGATATAATAACCAGACTGCGGCGGCAGGATATAGCCGTGCATTCGCTGGCCGTAATTATCGGCGATATTGGTCGGCGCCTCAAAATAGTCCGTGACCCGATTTCGTGAGGTCGGACTGTCAGGAAAATCGGGATGATTGGTCAAATCCTCCACCGTTCCGCCCGGGATATTCAGATAAACCTCGCGCAAAATGCCGTTTAGATAGACATTCTGATCGGGCTTGCGATCTTTTCCGGAAGCCCAGACCAAAAGAAACTCGCCCGGCTCGATGATCACCTCAGGAAACACCCAGCGATACGGATTGTCCGGATCGTCAGTCAGCCCCCAGCCTCTCAGATTAACCGCTTGCAAACCGGCGTTATAAAGCTCGACCCAGTCCTCAAAATCATCATCCTCATCGGCCAGGGTACCGCCGTTTGAGGCCATTATCTCATTGATCACAACGCCTTGCCCGTTGGCCGGCACGATCAAAATAAAGAGCAACAAAAGGAGCGCACTGAGACGGCGACAATCACATCGAACCATATTATACTCCAGATTATACTCCAGTCATTTTTCTCTAACGTTGCCTCAAAAGAGACAGTTAGTCGTTAGTCGTTCAGCCAATTATTGAACAATTCGATCAAATCCAGGAAATCCACAAGGCCGTCGCCACCGGGCGGTGCAATATCAGCCGAGGGGCTCTTCGGAGCAGCGAGCCACTGAGCGGCCAATAGTGCGAAATCCTCCATATCCACCCGACCGCTGCGGTTTATGTCAGCCACGTTGGCTTGGCGAATCAATTCCGCATAATGAAGCAGGACCGTAGAAGTGTTTATCTCAAATCGCAAAATCTGATCTTCACCGCCGGCCAAATAAATATCGGAAAACTCTGTACTTTGCCATTTGTTCCAGCCTCCCGTGTTGGGCAATATCAATTTCGACACTTCCCGCTTGCCTTGGTACAGCGTGAGCTGTTGATCCCCAAAGTTACTGGTACTGCGAATGACCAGCGTATAAATTCCCGGCTGAATGGAGCAGGTGTACTCCAGCCATTCCCCGGACTCAGCATAGACGGCAAACCCCGGCTGCCCGCTGTCGCTGATGCCCATAATGTCCACCGCTTCATCGGGACGGTATTGACCGTAGCCGTTGGTGTTTGTCCGGTCCAAAAATGAAATCTGTTGGCCGCCGATGTCGTAGTTCTCAAATTCTATCCGCCCGGGAATCGCCGCCGGCACTCCCAGATAGGGTCGCCGATTCTGGAAATCAATCCAATGCAGGCGGAAGCCTGAGCCGATAAATTCAAGCGTAAGGACCGCCTCTTCTCGAGAAGGCAAAGGCCTGCAGGGTGCGGCTACCGTTTGCCAGGTCGTCAGGGAACCGGTGTAGGGGATCTCGATGGTCGCGATCACCTCGTCGTCCAGACGCACCGCAATCTGACCGCCGGCCTGGGCGGAAGCCACTCGTGCGTAAACCTCCGTTTGCGCGGCGGTACTGGTAACGGTATAACGCAGCCATTCACCGTCTTCGATGTCGGTAATGGCATAACCGGGAAAACCATCAGTCACGCTGACGATATCCACATCGGTATCCTGTCTAAAGTCGCCGCCGCTGTTGCCGGGCGTCGTATCAAAATAAGCGGTGCCTTGTCTGCCGATGTCAAATCGCTCGGCCTGAATGCGTCCGGGAATGGAGTGCGGCTGGCCTTCATATGCCATAACCGGCAGTTTGACGGTGATATCATCCAGACGGATTTGCGAGCGAGATCCGCTATCCCCGTCTGCATGGTAATACCGCCAGAGCAACTGCACGTACGGCTTTCCCACCGCCTCAGCGGGCAAGCGAATCTGTTCGAAACTCTGGCTGTGGCCATCCCGCTGGGCTGCATATTCAACCGGCTTTCCGTTTTGCATCACATCGATAAACGCGCCGGTGTACCCGATCCGATATTGAAGCCGAATAGCGTAGCAACGGGAATTGCGAAGCAGGGTTTCACAAAGCCAGCCCAATTCGACCGCCTCGATCGATTGCGTATCCAGCGCCAGCAGCGCACCGCCGAGGTCCCGTTCGCGTCCTGTATTGATAAATGAGATGCCCGCCTCATCCAGCCCGTTCAGCCGTGTTCGGCGCGTCGCGGAATAGGGATAACCGACGGTATCGTCCTCATGATAGTCGTCATGGGGAATGAAATAAGCATATTCCAGCGGCGTATCTACCCCAGGATCGGAGACATCGCTTTGCAAAAACAGCATATGTTCCGGGAACGTATGCTCCGGCTGGTCGGGCGACCATTGGCCAAAGAAAAAATCCCCTTCACTGAGCTGATGGGCCTCGGGATAAACCATCAACGGAAAATCAATTTCAATGGACGGATGGCGGCCGTCGTCGGCGATGACCGTAACCTGTGCATCGCCGCGATAGAGGGATTGGATTGTCAACGTATCGCCGGAAACAAATGCCTCGGCTGCCGTCGGTTTGTCCACTCGTACGCCAAAGGTCAGCGGATCGCCATCGGGATCAGCCAAAAATTGCGTCAGATTCATACTTCCGGATGTACCCTCAACCAATACCCGATCCGGAAACATTGCCGTCAGCTTCGGCGGCTGATTGGTCCCCGGCAGAGGCGTTCCCTCCAGCGAAACGTTATCGAACCGATGGTTGCCCTCCGCACCGCCGTCAGCCTGGGCAAAGGTAATGCGTACCGTAAACAACGGGTTATTATCGACGCCGTCCAGACCGGTAAAGTCAAACGTACGCAAAACGGGCACTTCGTCATAAACCGCATAGGTTTCAAATGGAGCAAAGGTTTGCCCGTCAATGCTGTAGGCAAGCGTTTGTTCACCGGGTCCCTGGCTGGACCGCCGGGTTTCAAACATCAGGATGATCCGCTCATAACCGGTTGTTGGCAAGGCAAACGTCAGCGATGCATCAAGCGGATTATTGATACGCAGATGCGAACCGGTCGGTTTGCTCAATCGATTGTTTTGTCCGCTGAACTCCTGGCCGGTATCGGCGAGCACTTCTGTTGTTGAACCAATGGCAACCGTTGCCGCCACTCCGCCGAGCGTATAAGTCGGCTCCAGCAGTGACGCTGGATCGTTAAAACTCCAATAATGCATCAGGGCCGCGGATTCAAAGACCGCCGTTATAGAGAGCGAACTTGTCATCGGCAGCGTCAGCGTTTCAGAAAACGGATTGGCACCCGCAGGAGCTCCCACCCAGTGCGAAAAACGATATCCTTGTCGCGGCAAAGCCTGCACCGTAACGGGCACATTGCGATAATACTGTCCTGTCCAGGGATAGGGTGCACTTGGCGCATTCAGCCCCGGCGTTTCAGAATCGATCACAATGCTATTGACGCGGACATGCCCCCAGTCGGCATTGCGCGAAACAGTTAACGTGCATGTGCCGGACAAGCCAAATCCGCTGATCAGGAAATTGCTCATATAGCTCGGACGCTGCGAGGCGAACAACTTCATCTCGCCGCCGGTGCTCAGCGACGTGCGCCACCGGTTGTTGTGTTCGGGCCGGGATGACTGAAGCCGCGCATTGTAGGCATCAATTTTGCTATAAACATAGTCCGGCTTAAAGGACGTATTCATCAAATCCGCCATCGCATTGATGAAAGCGGCCCGAAATTGAGCGTTTCGCCGCAGCCGATTAAACAGCGTATTGGTTAACCCTAAACTGGAATTCATCACACGACTGAGGGAATTGTTGGCATAATTGGCTCCAAAGAGACTCATTCCGAAATCGGTATCAAACAGCATCCATCGCCAGCGGCCGTCATGTCCGTACGGCGCATCCGGCTCATAGGTTTCAGTCCGTTTGCGCCACCAATCGATATTATTGTGCGGCCAGTCGGTATTGTCATAATAGACCTGCACCGCGTAATACAGGGCCAGATTCTCCATATCTACACGCTGCTTAAGCCAGTCGTAATGTTCATCCTGGGCCGGGTCATTATTCTGCGCATAGGTTAAGGTTTCGATAAAGTGGTCCCGATCCGACGGTAAGCCGGTATCCACATCGGCGTTCCCCCCTGTCAAAATCACCACGTCCTCCCGATCGACGTCGTAATGCCCCTTGATATATTCGTCATCGAACCGTTCGCGAATGTTGATCATTCCCCAATACTCGCCGTTGATAAAATGTACCGCCGGACGATAGGCCATGGTATCCAGAGGCAGATGACTGACCAGATCATGCATCAGCGCATCGCGAAAATACGTCCGGTCAAAGTCGTTACCGCTGTTGCGCAGGATCAGACGCTGAAATGTTGTCAACGGCTCGCCGGGTTTGCCGCGTTTTTCCAGCCCCTCAAAAAACGGAAACTCAAAGACGGTCTCATCGTCATACTCGCTGCGGGCATACAGCCGAAGCGATTTGGGATACCAAGCCCGGCTCCAGCCCCCATGGATTCGCACGCCGATATTCTGACTCAGCAGCGGTGTCCCGTCGGCATCAAACATCTCAAAATGAGCAGGCCGCTCCCATTCGTAACCGCGCATGTGATAATTAGCCGGCTGTCCGGCGTTCCATCCGGCAGTCGGATTGGCAAGCCGCCAGTCATCGCCCACTTTCCCGGCGACATAAATGCCCTTGTAATAATCGAAAAAATTGTCTTCGGCCGTTACAATGGAAATCACCGGCAACGCATACCGGCTCTTGACGTTCGGATTGACAAAATAGGTATGCGTAACGCTGCGACTCGGAATAGCGCGGTCCTTAAAGGCCCTTGCTCGAACGATCGTGCCCTTAAAGAGTTCGCTTTGAGGAAGGCGTGTTGAATACGAAAATTCGGTATTGATGCTTGCGAGTTGATATGGCTTCGACGAACGATCCGTAATGGTCAGGGGCGTACTGTACTCATAGGTGCACATCTGTCGATAGAGAAAAGGCCCCAGCGTGGTATCGCCGGCATTTTGCGGATAGCGGTTTTTGTAGCTATAGGTCTTGCCGTTCAGGTTGGCCGGATCCGGGTCGGAACCGTCCAAAGTATAGTAAATCGTGACCTCCGGATCATCATAGGCCAGCGTCAGGTCAAAGGGCTCAGTATAAAAACCGCCCTGACGTGAAAAGGTCGGCTCAGCCAGCACGTCGGTGTACCATTGAGATTCATTGTTGCTCGCGGCAGGCGTCGGTTCCATAAAAAACCCCCAAACATCGCCGCCGTCCGAGGCCCGGCCGTA
>JAAYQH010000082.1 GCA_012519365.1 Planctomycetota bacterium
AGAAACAGCCTCTGCCTTGCAGCTTTTGTTCGGGCATGCCGTCAACAGCGACGATAATCGGATCACGCTTTATACCGTTGAAAGCACAGACGCCGAAGGCAACACGGTGCACAAGTTGGCGCTGGGGCTGGGCGATAATGCCGCACTTCAAGATAATATTGCACAGCTTGTGCCGGGGCAGCCTTATCATGTTGCGTTGACGTGGGATGGGACAACGTATGCGGTCTTTGTTGACGGTGTGCGGCGGGATGCGGGAACCTTCAGCGGGCTGGCAGAGCTGGAAGCGTTTGCCGATGTCGGCAACTTCGGCACGGCCAGCGGACGGGCGTATGCGTCGGGTTTTCGGGGCCTTGTCGATGAGATCCAACTGTATCGGCGGGCCCTGAACGCCGAGGAGATCACACGGCTGTTTCTGACTCATACGGCCAAAGAAAATCGGCTCATCGAGTTTGCCGTGTACGGAACCGACGACGCGGGCAACCCCATTTATTATACCGCCAAGAACCTGCCGGCTGGTGCGACGTTTGACGCACAGAAACAAACCTTCTTCTGGCGGCCTGCCCTCTACCAATCTGCGGGCAACTATGAGATCGTTTTTGCCGCGGATGGGTATCCGGACCAAAAAATAACTGTCTCGGTCCAGGATACAGAGCTGGCAGGATGGTATATTAAGTTTTTAGAATCCAGAGGATTGCACTGAGGCAACAATGCAGTTTTGGCATATGAGTTTCGAGTTGAGAAGCAGCGACACCCTATCCAGACGAAAACGATCTTTTAAGATATGACTTCTGGCTTCTCTTCTCTGCTATCTGACCTCTGGCTTCTGGCTTCTGTCAGCTACGGCATATAGGTCATCAGTTCATCGGCTGCGTCTTGGGCAAACAGACGTACGGACTGCTCGGTGGCCCCACTGATCTGTACCTGGGCGACATAGGCCAAACGCCCGTCAATCTCTTTGGGGCGACGCCAGCGAAGGCCGTCAAAAAGAGTGTGGTCGGTTGTCAGTTGCCCGTTGAAGACATAGTAATTCAAAACAAAAACTTCTTCATAGTCCAAGCCGGTTTTATAGAATCGATGGATCAGACATTCCAAGGTATTGCCCTGTTTGGTGCGCAGTGTCTCGGTATGGGTATGGCCATGAATCCAGCCGCTGCCGACATAGCACACCCGAGGCCGATGGCCAAGCATCCGACGAGGTTCTGCGGTATAGCCGACATACAGCGATACACCTGATTTCAGCTCAGGATTAACGTAATATCGACTGATATAATCATCCACACCCGCGACCTTAAGAACGGTTTCGGAAATAGGAACATCGTGCCCTTGCCAGTTGCCCCACTCGAGCGGAAAGTTTTCCAGCGGAATTGACGGCAACAGCGGCGCATCCGCCAGGATACTGTACTGGTGCGCTAAATGATGATAATACGCTCCCGCCCCGGCTATGATGACAAGACCCAGCAACCCCAACAAAATGGCACGGCTTAAAGACATAGTTATCCTCTTCACAGGTCAGTTAACAAGACAATGCTAACCAAATTCGACCGAAAATCAAGTGATATACTGATCCAAAAACCCTTGCAAGCGATTCAGTAATAAGGGCATAAGGTTTTGCTTAGAGTGATCCCCCTCAACAAATCCGGGGGCCCCAAAAGATACAAAAGATACATCCGTCTTCTGCGGCGGTCCGTATTCGCGTAGCCTTGAACATTTGAAATCCCCCCCTTTTTACCCATAACAAAAATACAGGCCACGGCTGTTATCACGCCGCGGCCTGTTCAAAAACTCAACTTCTCAACTTCTTGTCGTAAACTGCTGTTGTTACATTGCTTTGCGACGACGAAGCACACCGATCAAGGTCGTCCCAATACCGGCCAGCAAGATTGCGCCGGGGGTGGGAACGATAACCAACATATCTTGCCTTGAAGAGATTGAAGGATCAGCAACATTAAGATTATACATCTGCATCACACGAACATTCCCAATGGTCTCCCAACCCGAATTTTCGGCCAAAGTAACAAAATACTGTGCATCTTCGCTCAGATTTTCCGGATCAAAAGCATAAATAATTTCGCCCTCAGAAGTCCATTTTGTATATGGTTGACTTTGCAGATACCAAATCGCTTCCTGCAAGGCCGCAGCACTTTCTGCTCGTCCCTCTTCAGGATCATAAATATATCCATCAAGGGTACCTTTAGCGAATTCAGTATAAAGGTAAGCTGTCCTTGGATTCAGATCTACGCCGCTGCTCGTATAAGAAGAATAGGAGTGGGAACCGGGCGTACCATCCAAAAATGCTTCACTGACCCATACTTGGGAACCGGAATAGAAATTATCAGACAATTCAACACAAAATGTCTGAAATGATGGGACATGGCTTATATTTTTTGTGGTATCTGCATATTTGGCCAAATCCACACCCAATTTAGTGTCATCATAGTTGTAAATAGTAAATTCACCCCCATAATGGAAATGGTAGCCATCGATTTGTTTGAAAAAAACTTGCCCCCCATCATACCCTGATCCATTTCCAAATCCTTCTGTTGCCATTGTCGGTGCCACAAACAGGGCAACAAGCCCTACAACCGCAAAAAACTTTCTCATCTCCATAATCAAACTCCTTTCACAATTCTCATTTCTCATTTGGTTATTTAAATGGGAAAACCTTCGGATGATGCCGGTTTCTCCCCTCTCATCTTATTTTGGGAATCAATCATATTATTCCATAGGCCACATAATAGCATATTTCCATAAAAAATAAAGAAAAAAAGAAAAATCTGCTGCGTGAAATGCCACAACTCATTTGTATTAAAGAAGTTATATTTTTTTAAAAACCTCTAAAAAAGTGTTTTTTTGAGGACCATCCTGCTCCTTTGAACGAGGATTTCCGTAGAAAGAGGTGTTTTTACCGGTTCGTTTGCGAAAGTCGCATAAAAAAACAATTTTTGCTCTTGTTTTTACTAAACAATGGTACTATAATAGAATAGAATCTTGCAACCTCTTTTTCTGAAAGGAACTGCGGATGGAAGTGAATCTGGTTCTGCTGAAAAAAGACGGCACGACGAAAAGTTTCCCCTTGCCCAGCACAGTAACGTCGATCGGCAGACGTCAGGAGTGTGATTTTTGCCTTCCCTTGAGTGTGGTTTCCCGAAGACATTGCGAGATTTATATGGATCAGGGACACGTGTTTGTTCGTGATCTAAACAGCCGCAACAGCACCTTTTTGAACGGCCGCAGGATTGATGAGTCGCGGCTTCAGGCCGGCGATGTGCTGCAGATCGGGCCGGTCAAATTTGTCATCCAAATTGACGGCCAACCTGAAACGTTCGAATCTTATTTTGAAGGGCCTTCCGAAACGGCAGAAAAGACCACGGCTGGCGATTTCGGCGAATCGGCCGGAGCCAATCAGAGCGAGACGACGGAGATTCTGGATTCATTGCCGGATGATTTTGACATCGACATCAATAGCGATTTGAAAAATCAATTCACCCAGGAATCCTAACCCTAAGGAGCCGCCCCGTCCAAATTGCCATTGAAACCCGCAACGCTGCGCGGTATAGTGCGGGGATGGATAAAGACCTGAAAAGTTATACCGCCCTCGAGCTTCGCCACTTAGTGGAAAAGTATGGCCGAAAACCGTTTTTAGCGGATTATTTGTTTGCGTTCATTCATCAAAAACGTGTTCTCGATTTGAATGCAGTTACCCCCCTGCCGGCGGCGTTTCGAGAACAATTGATCGGGGACGGTTACTTCATTTCCTCGCTCACTCTTGCCGAACAGCACCACGACCCGGACGGGACCACCAAATTGGCCTTTGATGTGTGCGGCGGCGGCCGAATCGAGGCGGTGCGGCTCAGTGACCGGGAACGACAGACGCTATGCCTTTCGACCCAGGTCGGATGCCGGATGGGCTGCTCCTTCTGCGCGACCGGACGGCTGGGTTTTGAGCGAAATCTTACTGCCGCACAGATTGTCGATCAGGTGTATCAAGCACAGCAGTTATGCGGTCCCATCCACAACGTCGTTTATATGGGCATGGGTGAGCCGCTGGACAATCTGGATGAGGTGATGCGATCGGTCGAACTGCTCAACCACGAACGCGGCGTGCATATCGGTATTCGCCGTATTACCCTGTCCACCTGCGGCCTGCCGGAGGGCATCCGAAAACTGGCCGATTTTACGTTGCATCCGCGTCTGGCGGTCTCACTGCATTCCGCCGATGACCGAACGCGGCAAGAGTTAATGCCTATCGCCAAAAAATACCCCCTCGTGCGGCTTGTTGAGGCGATGAAAGACTATCAGCTTCGCACGGGACGCCGCCTTACCATCGAGTATTGTTTGATCCGCGACGTCAATGACAGCGACACCCACGCACGCTCGCTGCTCAGGCTGCTCAAAGGACTATCTGTCCATGTCAATCTCATTGAGATGAACCCGTTTGGGAACTGTCCATTTGCTCCCTCGCCGCCTCGGCGGGTCAGTGCGTTTGCCGAAATTCTGACGAACGCAGGGATTGAGACGGTAATTCGATTCCGCCGCGGCCAATCCATCAAGGCTGCTTGCGGTCAACTCGGCGCGACCCGCCTAAAACCCCATTGACCTTCAGTCATTTTGAATGGCGGCTGTGCTTGCCGCAACATCCATTTTGTTGCTTTGAGGGGGCGACGGTAATGGACGACAGCACATCCCTGAACGGCGCTCCACACGGCCGCATCCGTTTCGAAATGCACGGCAACTTCGACAGAACTGCCAGCCAGTTGGAGGATAGTTTGTCTTCATTTGTTTCTTGTTATACTTGTTGTTCATGGCATTTTCTAAATCACAGATGGTCATCGTCACTCAACGAATAGAAACGCGGCTAAAGCAAATTGATCGAACATCTTAAAACCGTCTAAATGACTAATCGGAACGATCATACAACTCTGGTTGATATAAAATTTTTCCAATTCTCAATTTACCTGAACGCAAGGTATCCCCTGTTCGCCGGCCCAGTATCCGCATTCCCAAGCTTGAAAAAACAGAGATTTGCCGCTGTTTGAAATTTGCCTCTTCCGGATAGACCAAACGACATACATACCGAGCAGCACCTGAAACAGTCAATTCAAAGAAGGAATTCATTGAAACAACATCTACCGGAAACCAGCGTATCGGATACAGATTTATATCCTTAAGACGATGACGCAATCGATTCAAACGCTGACTGCTGATTTTGCCGCGTTGTTTTTCATATTGGATTGTCGAAAGGAGCCGGTAATAATCTATCTCCGACAAAATCAAAGGATTTTTGATGACCTTGGGCTTATTTAAACATTTCATTGATTTCACCTCACAAAAAGGAGTTCAAGAAATCGAACAGTTCAAATCCAACACAGTGAAAACACTCTGTAGAGGTCACACAATAAACGGACTATGTGTTATGAATCTTTTCAATTAGACGTTCAATCTTAACCTGTCCGACATCATCAAGGTCAGAGACAATCGAATAGATTCCTTTTCCAAGAGATTCAAGATATAATTTGGTTTTTTCTTTAAGCCGGCATTTACAGATATTGAGGCATTGTTGTTTTACGTCCTTCAAATCCGCCGCCTCAATAATATCTTGATGGATTAAACCTTCATTGGACGAACTAATGGAAACTGTCCATTTGTACATTTCCTTAGCCTCCTGTAACAATGGAACATACAATTGCTGTTATCTATTTGAGATTTGTTTTAAGACGCTAAGACTCTGACATCACAGATAATTCTGGTTGCATGGAGTGTTTCGCAGACCGAAACAAACGGCAATAAGTGAATAGCATCGCCCCGTTACTTAGCGCGCAAAAACACCCCAAAATTCTTCTCAAATCTGAGGTGGAATCAATCCGGTTACGTCACAGACCCACCGCTAAGTCCGGTTACTGGAGAAACCCCGCCGTCACCATCGGCGGCGACATACCTGAAAACACCAAAGCCGTGTGGCGCTGCAAGCCTTCTGGAATGTGCGCCGTTGAAAAACACAAGGATGAGTTGGGCTGTCGTACAGCGGCAAAATCAAAATCAAGAAAGCCTCGCCGGACACATTGAATGAACAGGCTATCCACACTGCCAAAAACCATAACCACTCCTTGCATATTCAAGACGACACGAAGGAACCCACTCGGCAGAGGTGTGCCAATCCAACGTGTTTCCTATCGTCCGGTTCGTTTAATTGTTCTTTTGGAGTAGCAAATAACGTTCCCGATGACTATCATAATCTAACAAAATCTTAAAAAAAGTCAAGCTTAATTTAGGTTCATTCTATAAGTAATTTATTTTAAGAGAGTTATGATTTTTTTTTAAAGTTGTTGGCATTCAAAATTCCCCACTGTGAGTTTTCTGGACACCTCAACGTCCGCGCACTCACATCAAAGTTGGCTTTCCGGCTGCTAATACCAAATAGAATGAAACTTTAGAAACGTGCTGATAGCCTAATGTCGGCTGTTTCTGATGAGGTTTTTGGGGCAGATTTGCCGCGAAGATACTGCACTGCTTCAACGGATTAAAGTTTTGCGAATCTTTTAACTGCGAACAACGGCAAACGCGTTTGACGCCTCAGAGAAAACAGGTATAATTAGCCCAAAAAATAACCTCAATGTGAAAAAGACAGATGCAGACAAAAACCGTGAAAGAAATAGCCGATTATGTCGGCGGGAGGGTACTGGGTGACGAGTCGGTTCTTATCCGTGCCGCCTCGACGCTGGACAGTGCCGGGCCGGGCCAGATTACCTTTCTGAGCAACCCCAAGTACACACCCAAGGTGCAGGCCACCCAGGCCGCGGCAGTGCTGGTGTCGCTTCCGGTAACGACCTCGGCGGTTCAAATTGTCACCGAAGATCCCTACTATGCCTTTATGCAGGTGGTTGTCCTGCTGCACGGCCATCGGGAACACCCCCCTGTCGGTATTTCCGATAAGGCCGATATCGCCTCTTCGGCAAAGCTGGGCAGGGGGACACAGGTGGCCGCATTTGTCAGCATCGGCGAGAATGTTACCATCGGCAGTAATTGCTATTTTTACCCCGGCGTTTGTATCGGGCCGAATGTCCGGATCGGCGATGACTGCATCTTTTACCCGAACGCGGTTATTTATGACGGCTGCCGCATCGGGAATCGCGTCATTGTCCAATCCAACGCCTCGGTGGGACAGGACGGATTCGGCTTTGCCACCCACAAAGGCGAGCATCACAAGATACCCCAAATCGGCGGCGTGGTTCTGGAGGACGATGTAGAAATCGGTGCCGGCTGTGCCATCGAACGCGGCACGCTGGAAGATACCGTCATCGGCAAAGGCAGCAAGATTGGTGATGCGGTCGCGATCGGCCACGGCGTGCGCATTGGCCCGCATTGCCTGCTGGTTCCGCAGGTGGGGATTTCCGGCTCGGCCACCCTTGGGCGACATTGTGTGGTTGGCGGGCAGGTCGGTATTGTCGGCCATATCAAAATCGGCGACGAGGTGCGGATCGGCGCCCAAGCCGGCGTAATTAACGACGTGCCGGACGGCGCAACCATCGTCGGCTCACCGGCCATTGACGCCGGCAAGGCCCGACGAGCCTATAGCCTGATCGAATACCTGCCGGAAATGAGAAAAAAAATCAGAGACCTTGAACGCAGAATGGATAAGCGCGACAGTGGCTCGGACGGACGATGAGACACCGGTGCTTGGATTGATCGCTGGCGAGGGGCGACTGCCGTTTTTGG
>JAAYQH010000083.1 GCA_012519365.1 Planctomycetota bacterium
CAATGCTGTACAAAATGACAATAAACGCACCGGTCGGCCCGCCGATTTGCACCCGGCTGCCGCTAAACAAAGAAATCAAAAGCCCCGCGACAAAAGCCGTGATAAGACCCTGCTCGGGTTTGACCCCTGAGGCTACCGCAAACGCAATCGACAAGGGTATTGCAACAATGCCTACAATGATCCCTCCAAACACATCTTTGTGCAGCATCCGAAAATCATACCCTTCGCGAAATACATCCCATAACGCCGGACGAAGAGAACTAAACTTAAACACGCTTGACATAAACACTCCTGATACAGGGGATAGGGATCCGTTGAGAACGATCCCACACGCCAACGTTCACTGAATGTTGAGTTGAACCGTAAACGGACCTCCCAACGGTTTGCCGTTGATCAGTCCGCACCTTTTGTAAAAGCAGGGAAAGAAATGCCAGCATCCCGGAGGGCTGCTGTCGATGCTGATAGGGATATGTGTCAGAGCACTATCGCGGTCGTTCGGCCGATGACGCAGAACGACACATAAAAACGCCCGGCAAAACCGAGCGGACAAAATACCATAGTCGCGTTTCATTTTTCATTATATAAAATACACGGTTTCTGAGTTACCCACAAGCCATTAACATTACCTTTCATCCTGACGATAGTCAATAGTGTAATTAAAAAAACGTGTCCACTTACAGGGGTAAAACGGCAGCCGTAACAAGAGACTTAATGCTTTTTTAAGGCTTTAATGCTCCCGTTTGGAAGCGATAATTTCTTTTGGACAGTCCCCTTTACCTGCTGACGAAAGGGTTAATCCGGTTTAACGAGTTTGATTTTTTCCAGCACCGAGGAGGCAACCGCAAAGGCGGTTCCGTGACGTGTGCCGGCCGGAAACTCCACCTTATCGGAAATATCTTCCCAAGTTTCCCAATCACGCGTAGCCACGGCCCCGTAGCGACCCTCGGTATATTTATCGAAATACACGATCCACCGGTCGCCGACCTTCAGGGCAGCCGGCCCCTCAGCCCAATAATTGCCGGTAATCGGTTCAGAGGCCGGGCCATAAGGCCCCGCCGCCTGCTCAGCAAATGCCACGCGGATATTTTTCTCCGTCTTGGGAACCTTGGTTTCGTTCTTCAAAAACATCGCATAGCGATCGTTTTGGTCATCATACACAATAAAGGAATCAATCACGTTAAAACCGGGGTCATAAAACAGGGCCGTCTCGGTGTAGGTCTTGAAATCCTTGGTCGCCACATAATAAATGCGGTGATTGTTGTCGTCGTTGGGGTTTTCGGTCTGGGCAAAATGCCCGGGTATGGTCGTCGCCCAGAAAATCAGGTACGTCTGGCTCTTGTGATCGTAAAAAATCTCCGGTGCCCAGCAGTTCTTGGCCGTGGGTTCGTGTGCCATGACCCCACCAAAGGTCTGCTCAGACCACGTAATCAGATCTTTGGAGTGAGCCAGGCCGATACCCTTGTCCCACCAGCCGGTTGTCCAGACCATATGAAAGACACCGTCCGGCCCCTGTACAATGCTTGGGTCACGCATCAGTTTGGCGCCGACCGCAGGCTTGAGGAAGGAACGGTTGTTATTCAACGCCTCCCACTTCAGGCCGTCCTGACTGTACGCCAGATGCAAGCCGTCTTCACCATTGCCGCGAAAAAAACTAAACATATAAACGGATGAGTCCGGCTGCTGATCCTCGGCAAAAACAGGAACCCAAAAAAGAGCCGCACAAAACATCACCGTAAGAAAAAAACGAGACAAAATCATCAAGCACTCCTGATTGCTTCAAATTTACGCGTTCAGTTCAATCGGGCCACCGACAAACCGCTCAGCCGCGATTACGATTTGCTCTATATATCACAATAAAAACGACAGGTCAACCGCTTAACGATGCTCAACCACCACCTTTTTGCGTTCAGCGTCCAGAAACTGCTCCAGCGCCTTGTCGCGGGCCTGCTGTGTCAGCTCTTTGACGATGACCGGCCGCACCTGCTCAAGCGGACAAGGCATCTCCGGTTTGCGATCGAGCACTTTGGCGATATGCCAGCCGAATGCGGTGGCAAAAACGCCGCTGACCTGGCCGGGTTGCAAGGCAAAGACCACTTGCTCAAAGGCCGAAACCATCCGACCGCGGGGAAAATACCCCAAATCGCCGCCGTTTCCCGGACAAGCCGAATGCTCATCGGCCAGTGCCGCAAAATCAGCGCCCTCCTGAATCCGAGCAAGCAGCTCATCCATCTGCTGCTTTTGCTGCTCAGCGGACACATTCGGATCGGCGTGCAAAACGATATGGGCCGCTCGCACCAGTTCCGGCACGCTGAACCGTTCGAGATGTCGCTGATAGTAGCGGCGAATCTCTTTATCTTTCGGCTCGCCGACGTGGCAGCAGATCTTCTCCAGCAGTCGTTCGGAACGAATTTGCTCAGCCGCTTGCTGACGCATCTTCTGACGCTCCTGTTCTCCGCCGGAAAGGCGTTGATGTAAGGGGCCGTCTTCGGGCTCCTCGTCCAAAAGACGATTCAGCAAGTCATCAATCTCTGAGTCTGTAATCTCCGGAAATTCGCGTTGGGCCGCCTGCTGAAACAAGACCTGTTCAATCACATTCTCCCGGGCCCACTCCTCAAGACGCTGCTCGCGTTGGGAATCCGTCGGGTCCGCAAAGGCCTGTTCATACGCAGGACGCATTCGCTCTTTTTCCTGCTCGATGCGTTCAGAGGGAACGGCTTGTCCATTCACATATAAACCCATTAAAAAACTCCTAATTATCTTAAAATCTCAAGAAGCAGCCATAGGGGAGCATTAAACCAGAGGAATAGGCGTGATAAAAAGAAAACATCACGAAACGTGCGTTCCGTGATGTTTTCCGGAGGGGAGAAAACTCTTGCGTTATAGACTTCGGCTTAAAAGCCATAAACTCTTTAATAAATTTTTATTTCTTTGTCAATAAAGACTACGAAAAAATTTTTCAATTGTTCAAATTTCCTATTTTTCCGTATTCGTCACGAATTCAGGTTCTACAAATTACCATATCCCCGAAGACTGATGTGATTATATTAGACTTTTATTTGCAGTACAAGTAAAAAATCCACGATATGGAATTTTTACCTAAACACCGCTCGATTTAGCCTGTTGAAATCTTTAATGCCGCGGAAAAACCCATTTTTTACGCCAAAAACGACGAATATTCTCGCCAAAACGTATCCCGATTTTTTTCGCACTCACTCGGAAATTCTGCGTATGCAACGGGATTGGCGGAACTTTTTTGTTCAAAAACGTAACAATTCCGCCCGCTAAAAAGCCCAAACATCGCTGTTTATTGACCGGAACCTTCCTCACATTCCCACCTGTCGGTTCGTTTTTGGAACCGTCTGGGTATTTAACAATGTCACAGTCTCGGCCGGCCAAAGCTGCTTTTTCTCGAGAACATCCCACGTGCCGTCATAATACCGCCCCACTGCAGCGGTTCCCCCCTCAACAGCCCCCAGCGTCCGGTAGCCGATATCCAGCAGCCATCGGCTGAACTGTTCGTCATATTCAGCCGGATAGATTAAGGCGGTTACAAAACCGCCGTTGTTATCGGACGACAAGTAAACCTTGGCCCGTGCCGGCGGCAAAGTGGACTCGGCCAGCCGACATAAACGCTCAAAATCCTCACGCGCGACCTTTTCATCCCGCGCATAAAAGAACATCCCCGCTTCCATCTGAAAGACCTCCGGGCAGACCCCTTTCAATTCCAGACGGCCGTCCGGAAAAGCCCGATGAATCTTGTACACCCGCAGGTTTCCCGCGGACTCACTGTCCAGTACCTCAGCAACCTGCTCGGTCGTCAAACCGACTTGGCTATGGTCATTGAAATCCACTACATACAGCCCCACATAACGATCGGGGTCTTTGACATTTGGTAGTATCATCCTGTTCTCCATCTTATAAAGTGCCGAATTGCCTATTTTTAATGCAAACTCGACTTTTTTGTTCCATTATTCTATTTTACCTTCAATTTGGCAAACTTCCTCTTTCCTACCTGTACGACCATACCCTCTTGAGGGTTCACTTCACGATTGGGGTCGTCAATTTTGACGTTGTCAATCCGCAGACCGCCCTGCTTGATAACCCGCTTGGCTTCGCCGCCGGTTTGAACAAGATGGCATTGCACCAGCAGTTTGGCCGCGGCAATCGGAGCGGATGAGAGGGCCACCTCTGGCATCTGGTCGGGCAGTTGATTTTGTGCAAAGACCTTATCAAATTCCGCTGCGGCCGCCTCGGCGGCTTCTTTGCCGTAAAACTGCTCGACAACCAGCTTGCCCAAGATAACTTTGGCCTGTTTGGGATGAGTTTGCGACGGGTCAACCAACGTCTTGATTCGCTCGACCGGCACATCAGTCAACAGCGTAAAGTAGTTTTCCATCAGATCATCGGGGATGCTCATCGTCTTGCCAAACATCTCCGAGGGCGAATCGGTCACGCCGATATAGTTGCCCTTGGATTTGCTCATTTTTTGTACGCCGTCCAGCCCCACCAGAATCGGCATCGTAATGACAATCTGCGGCGGCTGCCCGGCCAAACGCTGTAAATCACGTCCCACCAAATTGTTAAAAGTCTGATCGGTGCCGCCCAGCTCCACATCGCTTCGAATAGCAACGGAATCCTGCCCCTGCATCAAAGGATACAAAAACTCGTGAATCCCGATCGGATCGCCCTTTTTGTACCGCACATCGAATGTATCTCGCTCAAGCATGCGCGCTACGGTCATTGAGGCGGTCAATTGAATCACATCAGCCAAGCGTAAATTCGCCAGCCATTCGCTGTTGCAGCGTACCTCGACCTTGGCCGGCGACATATCGAGAACCTTGCCGGCCTGCTCAAAATAGGTCTGGGCGTTGGCCTTGATTTGCTCGGCTGTGAGCATCGGACGGGTGGTGTTCTGACCGGTCGGATCGCCGATACGCGCGGTATAATCGCCGATAATCAACACGGCCTTGTGACCTAAATCCTGAAATTGACGTAACTTACGAAGCACTACCGTATGGCCGAGGTGAATGTCCGGGGCGGTTGGGTCCATACCGAGTTTGACCCGAAGGGCACGGCCGGTTTTGGCCGCCTCGGCCAGACGCCAGGCCAGTTCATCCTCACGAAACACCTCTACCGTGCCGCGCTTGAGCAGTTTAACCTGTTCGGCAATATCTAATGTCATAGCATCCATCCAAAAACTCATTTCTTTTGCAAAAATGAAGAGTATACCATTGAAAAACCCTGCAGGCAACGTCTGTTTTTTGGGGGAAATCGCCAACTTGCTTTTTTTGCTGACGTAGTATAAAATAGATAACAAGCGCATTTCAATTGAAAGGTCGGAATATGACGACGCACAGGGTCCATTTACGGCGTTTGCATTGGCCCGACCGGCACACCATGAAGTCGCACCTTCGCCAGCTGGTTCATGAACCCCGGTTTTGGGCTGCACTGGCGATCGGGATTTTGGTCGCGCTGATGTTGATTCTTAGTTTCATAATCCGATCGGATTATGGAACATCGCCGCCGCCTTACGGCTATCCGCTGTATCCATATCCACTCTAAGCGGCATAGATAACCGTTCGGCAGCCTGTACCATTTGCCGACCCTGATGGACAAGAGCCTTGCCAGAGACAAGGAGATTGTTTTTTGTGCCGGCAGTCATGATCGGGCAATTCGGATGGCGATGGCCGACTACAAGCGGCTGGCCAAACCGACGGTCCTAAAGTTCAGCTATCCCGAAGCGCTGGACGAAATTGAATCGATGCCGCTGGACCCGTTTTTTTACGATCCGTTTCTGCTGTAAACGTACCCTGGCCGCAGGAATAGCGCCCTGACAAGGGAAGTCTTTGAGAGATTAATACCGGTGTTTGCGGGGTGCAGCGGCCGAGGCAACGTTGACAAAGAAGTACCGCAGGGCATCGATGGGATGGTCGTGCAGGCCGTCCTTTTCGGGCAGTTCGGTTACACCTGCCCCGCCGGCGGGATAATGGTAACAACGCAACGCCTCAATCAGCCGGACACACCGCGGCGAGAGGGTCAGGCGACCGGTTCCGTCGCCGGCACGCAAGGCGACGCGGATTTTCTCAATGCCTTCGAGAATACGACTTTTGCGCCACGTGGCACGAATACCGGCTGCTGCCAGTTCGTGAACAGCACCAGTGCCGGTAATGTCATTACGCCCGGCCCCGGCAGGATCGCAAAATGTGCCGGCAACCTGAGTCGAGGCGCACGGCGTGTGCGCTTTGATAAAAGCAGCATGCTCGGCAATGGTTTTGCGCCGGCACACATACTCATCAATCACAAACACCCGACCGGTTTGATCGGTCTGAATCCAAAGACACACAAAGGGGTTGACAAACCCAAAATCTATCGCACGATACAGCGGCAGGGTCGGCTGGTAATCTACCGGCCCAACGTGTACGGCCGGGTCGAACTCGGCAAAGACAGCGTTTTCGAGACTGGGCCGCAGGCAGAGCATCTCGGCCTCAAAACCGGCCCGGCTGGAACGCTGCATTTGACTGATACAGTCGTCAATGGCCAGATAGCCGTCTGCCCGACGCGCCACACCGCGGCAATCATTTGACAACGGACAACGGCTGCAGCTTCGCTCCGGCGGACACCGTTCTATGACTTCCCATACACACCAGCGAAACATCGGCATAC
>JAAYQH010000084.1 GCA_012519365.1 Planctomycetota bacterium
GGGGTTATTGTCCCCTGCTGATTCCGCTGTTGATCGCGGCGGTGGGGTTTGGGCTGGATTTTGCCGTGCAAACCGATACCGAGCAGATACATGCCCTTGTCAGGCACTGTCGAAATGCAGTGATCAAAGAAGATATTTCGCGTCTTGGGGAGGCGTTCTGTGAGGATTACGACGACGGGTACCACCGCAACAAGGCGGAGTTGTTGGCGTCGGCGGAACGAGCAATCAAGGGCGCATCAGTCAAAAAAGTCCGGTTTCAACGCATTGAATTAAACCGCCAAGAACGACGGGCGAAAATGGACATGGATACGGTGGTCCATTTGAATGCTGACAGTCGGTACGCCGGTTTTGGCAGCGTCGTGTTTGTTTCGCTGCGGCTGGAATTTGCCAAACGCCCCTCCGGGCCGTGGTGTATCCGCCGCGCAGGCGTCATTTCAATCAACAATCAGCCGATAAAGTGGGGCGCCGTTCGATAAGGGTCAGACGCCAATCGCTGCTTTGCGACGTTCGACAATGTTTTCAATCTTTTCCAGCAATTCGCTGAGATCGAACGGCTTGATGATATAATCTTCAATGCCGCAGGCCCGTGCGCGGGCAATGTCTTGAACCTGGCTGCGGGCGGTCAGCATGATCACGGAAATGCCAGTACCCCAGTCCTGCTGCCGCAGTTTTTCGAGCATTTCATGGCCGTCCATAATCGGCATAATGACATCCAACAAGATAACGTCCGGCGCCTGTTCCTGAGCTGTTCTTAGCCCATCCTCCCCGTTGTGAGCGGTATAAACTTGATAATCGTTCATTTCAAGGCGATCTTTGAGCGTCTGGACGATATTCGGTTCATCATCCACAACCAGGATTTTGGTCTTTTGTGTTTTTTTCCTGAACCCAAAAAAATCGAGCATGGCGTCTGTCTCCGTCTTAAACTGTATTGCCATTTCTTAACGAGCCGGCGGCGCTTCAAAACCGACGCTGAAACGCCAAGATTCCGGTTTACCCTCCTATTTCGACAAAAAAACTAAGCGGCAAAAGTACTTCTTGAGGAATTTTTTACCTGAGGGATGGTGTTATTGAAATTATGATGTTCGTAAATTGAAAAATAAATTGCCATATTTAACCCTTTGTGTTTGACACCCTTCCCCTCGTGGATTACAGTAACCTTGAAAACCACTAACTTTTTTAAGGAGACGTAGAGTGAAAACACGAGCATTGTTGGCAACCGTTCTGGTAACCGGTTTGTCCGCCCTGGCCGGTACGACAATTCAGGACAAGAAAGGGTCAAATACCCTGACCATTCACGCCGATCAGGGGCGGCTGACGATCGCACCGGAGATTTACGGACACTTTGCTGAACATCTGGGACGGTGTATCTATGACGGCATTTGGGTTGGCCCCGAGTCGGACATTCCGAACATTCGCGGCTACCGCAAAGATATCGTCGAGGCCCTGAAGGCCCTGAACATTCCTGTGCTGCGGTGGCCGGGCGGGTGCTTCGCCGATGAATATCACTGGAAAGAGGGCATCGGCCCTCGCGAACAACGTGCCAAAATGGTCAACACGCACTGGGGAATGGTGGTGGAGGACAACTCTTTTGGCACCCATGAATTTCTCGACCTGTGTGAACTGCTCGGCACGGAGGCGTATATTGCCGGGAATGTCGGCTCAGGCAGCATTGAAGAGATGCAGGACTGGATCGAGTATATGACATTTGACGGCGACAGTGAGATGGCCAATCTGCGGCGTAAAAACGGCCGGGACAAGCCCTGGCGTGTGCGGTACTTCGGCATCGGCAACGAGAACTGGGGCTGCGGCGGCAATATGACGCCGGAATATTATGCCGACCTGTACAAACGGTATCAAACCTATGTTCGCAATTATTCAGGCAATCGCGTCGTTAAGGTTGCGTGCGGGCCGGGCGACTGGAACACCCGCTGGATGGATGTGGTGCTTGGGCGGGCCGCCCGTCAGATCGATGCGATCAGTTTGCACTATTACGTCTTTAGCGGCAGTTGGGGCAACAAAGGCGATGCGATAGAGTTCAACGAAGGGGAATGGTTCGGGCTGATGAAAAAAACGCTGGACTCCGATGAGCTGCTTCGCCGTCAAATCGAAGTGATGGACAAACACGATCCCCGAAAACGCATTGGATTATTTTTTGACGAATGGGGCACGTGGTGGAATCCGGCACCGGGCAGCAATCCGGGGTTTTTGGTACAGCAAAACACGCTGCGCGATGCTCTGTCAGCAGGGATTTATCTGAATACCTTCAACACACATTGCGAGCGTGTTCGGATGGCCAATATCGCCCAAACCGTCAATGTGCTTCAGGCCATGGTCCATACACGCGGCAAGGATATGTTTTTGACGCCGACGTATTATGTCTTTGAGATGTACAAAGGCCATCAAGGCGCAACGCTGCTGCCGCATGAGTTAAGCTACAACGCCTACGAATATAACGGACAGAAATTGCCGTCGCTGAACGTTTCGGCCTCAAAGGCTCAAAACGGAACAGTGACGATTACGCTGTGCAATTTGGATCCAAACACCGAGGCCCCACTGGAATGCACCCTCAAGGGTATGGACGCCAAGACAGTGGGCGCCCGTGTGCTGACCGCCGAGGCGATGAACGCTCACAATACTTTTGAAAAACCCGATGCGGTCAAGCCGTCTGTTTTTTCGGCGGTCTCCATTGAAAAAGGCAAACTCATCACCACGCTGCCGCCGATGAGTGTCGTCGTTCTGGAAGTCAAGTAAACCTTATCGCCCTGCAGGGCGGACAAACCGCATCTTGTAAACAGAGGGCAAGGGTCCGCAAAACACGGGTCTTTGGCCTCTGTTTTTTAGGTTGCGCGCTTGAGCCAGTCGTTCAGATGTTCCGCCAGTAACCGAACATCCTTTTTCTGCATCAGATGCCGGACAATGGCATGGTTGACTTTTAATTTGGCCATCGCCTTCTCAACACGCTGCCAAAGCCGATTTTTTTGGGCATCCGACTCGGCCAGATACAACTCGGTGACCAATTCCTGCAATTTTGTAAGCGTGATGGTGTC
Organism: Planctomycetota bacterium; assembly: GCA_012519365.1. Classification (GTDB taxonomy): domain Bacteria; phylum Planctomycetota; class Phycisphaerae; order Sedimentisphaerales; family Anaerohalosphaeraceae; genus T3Sed10-213. The sequence continues at coordinate 3,048 of JAAYQH010000084.1, forward strand.
CAGATTCTCATAATAGCGAGAAATAATCTTTTTCTGGTAATCGGTTCGTTCCTGTGCACTCATCGATACGTTCCTTGTTGTTGATACGCGTTGCAAAAAAGTATTTTATCATAGGCCTCTATTCCATAAAAGGGGTAAACTTTCAGCGTTTCAGGATGCGTTTCGCAGTTTTGTAAAATCCTGCGTATTTTGTTTGAAAACTCCATTATATTTGATATAGTGCTTTTTCGTTTGTGCCAAAAGGCTGCTTTGTTGTTACCATGAGAACAATAAATTTTATTCAGGACAAAGCGATACCTTAAGATGAACATAAAACCGTTCCAAGCCTATCGTTTTAACGAGGCCGTCGTCGGCAACGCCGGGGCGTGTATTGCCCCGCCTTACGATGTCATTGATGAGGCCCTGCAAGATCAGTTGTATCGGCAACAGGAATTCAATATTGTGCGTGCCATCCGGGGCAAGGTTTTTGCCGAGGATACCCCGCAGAATAACGTTTATACCCGCGCGCGGGACTACCTTCAGTCCGCCATTGAAAAGGGTGCGATGGTTCAGGACGACAGCCCTTCTATTTACGCTTATGTGCAGGATTTTCAGATCGGCTCACAGTCCTTTCAGCGCAGCGGCGTTATTGCCCTGGGTCAAATTGAGCCGTTCGGCAAAGGGGTGCGGGCCCACGAAAAGACCCTCGAAGGTCCCAAGGCCGACCGCTTGAATCTGACACGGGCCACTGCGGCTCAATTCGGGCAAATTTTTATGCTGTATGACGACCCGACCAACACCGACCGAGTGATTTTTGAGGTTGCGGCCCAATCGGCACCGGTGCTGGATTTTACGGATGCCGAACAGGTACGTCATCGTGTGTATCGCATCAGCGACCCGGCTATTCTTGATCGGTTTGCAAAGCTGATGAAGAACAAGACCACTATCATCGCCGACGGCCATCACCGATACGAAACGGCACTGACCTACTGGGCTGAGACTGGACGCGAAGAGGCCCGGTATCTAATGATGACATTCGTCAATATGCGCAATCCCGGGCTGGTTATTCAGCCGACCCATCGACTGATTGTGAATATGCCGGAATTTGACGAGCAAACGCTCATCGGACGGTTACGTTCGGACTTTCAGATTGAAGTATTTTCTTTCGCATCGCCGGAGGAAAAACGCGCGGCCCGCGAGGTGATGTTTGCAAAAATGACTCGGGAAGGCCAAAATGCCCGCAATATTTTTGGGCTGTATGCCGGCGGCAAGGCGTTTTATACCCTTTTATTAACTCGCGCCGAGGCGATGCAAAAGATCGCCGGTGAAGCCAGTTACGCTGCCCGCGGTTTGGACGTCAATGTGCTGCATTGGCTGATTTTGGAAAAGCATCTTGGGATTTGTGATCAAAAACTTGCTGCCCAAAGCCATTTGGAATATATCAAGGACCTGGGCAACGCCATCGATCGCTGCATTGATCGCATCGACGCTGGACAGGCGAAGGCTGTGTTTTTTGTGAACCCCACGCGTATTGAACAGGTGCAGGATATTGCCGCTGTCGGCGAGAAAATGCCGCAAAAGTCCACGTTCTTTTATCCGAAATTGTTTTCCGGTATCACCATCAACAAACTGCCGATTGAACCGATGGAACCGAAATTTATTAACCCCCATTTTCAGGAGTGTTCGCAATGACTGACTGGAGAAATCCCCCTAAGTTATTTATCCCCGGCCCGGTGCATGTCCTGCCGGAAGTGTTGCAACAACTGGCTCGTCCCACACTGGGTCATCGTTTGAAAGAGTATTCGCAACTTCACGGCGAAGTGGTCGGGATGCTCAAAAAGATGCTGTTTACCGATCAGCATATTTTTCTGAGTACTTCCTCCGCTTCGGGCCTTTGGGAAGCGTGCATTCGCAACTGCGTTCAGAAAGACGAGGTGGTGCTGTGTACAATGTGCGGGGCATTCAGCGACAAGTTTGCCTCTGTGGCTCGTTCCTGCGGGCGGCAGGTTGAAGAACTGAAGGTCGAATGGGGGCAGCCCATTACGCCGGACCTAATCGATAAAAAGATGTCCACCGGCCAATATCCGATCTTGACGCTTGTTCACAATGAGACCAGCACCGGGCTGACCAACCCGGTCTATGAAATCAGCAAGCTGATGAAGGAAAAATATCCCGATGTGCTGGTGTTTGTCGATTCGGTCAGCGGCATGGTGGGCTTGCCGCTGCATTTCGATGAACTGGGGTGGGATGTGTGCTTTGCATCGGTGCAAAAAGCGTTTTCGATTCCGCCGGGATTTGCCATCGCGGCGGTGAGCAATCGAGCGCTGGAAAAGAGCAAAACCGTGCCGGAACGGGGCTACTATTTTGATTTTCAGGAGTTTGCCAAGGCCGCAGCCAAGGACCAGACGCCGACGACACCATCCATTCCGCATATTATGGCGCTGCACTATCAGGCCACTCGATTTCTTGAAGAAGGGATGGAAAACGTCTGGGCACGGCACAAAAAGATGGCAGATTACGTGCGAAACTGGGGCAAAAAGCAGGGATTTGAGATTCTTCCGGATGAACAATACGCCTCGAATACCCTGACGACATTCAAAAACACCCGCAATATCGATATCGCCGCGGTCAACAAGGCCCTGCGCGAAAAACACAACGTTGTCTTTGGCAACGGTTATGGCAAGCTCAAAGATGTCACCTTCCGCATTGCACATATGGGCGATACGCAACTTAGTGATCTGGAAGAACTGCTTGGCTGGATTGAAGAAGAAATCAACTAAGCCGCATTTTCTCATTGGCTCTTTCAGGCCCGTATGGATCCATACGGGCCTTTTTTTGTGTTGCGGCGTTATAACATATTCAGCCCTGAAAACTGCTGCTGAATGGAGGTCAACAGGCTTTCCAGACGCGCGTATTTTTTCACGAGTCGCTGTTCGACGCGTTCAAGTCGTGCTTCCTCGCTGTCGATCCGCTTTTGCAAATTGCTGATTTGTGTGTCGATACTTTTTTGGGTTACGGCGGTCCGTCCGGAGGTCGAATCCGTCGCGGCAGCAACGACATCGAAAGCCGCACCGGCAAAGCCCTGCCGCACGCTGATGGTCGCTTCGAGTGTGCGGTTGGTCTGGCGGGTATCGATGGACAATTGAAGATCGCGTTCGGGGTTGCCCTGATCGTCCCCGCCAATGCCCAGGATATAGTTTCCCATTACTTCGCCCTGGCGGGCCTGAGACCAGTCCTCATCGGCAAGTTTGAACAACGCCGAGGTAATATTGCCGTCGGCGTCAATCTCCACACGGACATTAAACGTGCCGGCCTTGGTATAGGTACTCGAATCGTAAAATTTGACATAGGCGGCATCGGGGCCGCTGGAGGAGCCGGTCTTTTTGGCGCCGATCAACGATAAGACGCCACGATAATCTTCACTGATGGCCTTATCAAATTTTTCCTCATCCAGCGTCAGCAGGCCGTCCGAATCAAACGACAGGCCGATATCGCGCGGGTTCACAAAAGTGTCGGCTGCGGTAAATCCTGCAGCATTGGCCATAAACTGAGACGAGATCATGTTTTGGATGCTGGTCAGTGTGTACTCACGAGACAGAATGCCGGAGGTATTGGTTTCAGGGTCGTACTTGGTTTTTTCGTCAAAATACATCACCACCGTGTTATAGGCCTCTATCATTTCCTGCATGCGGCTTTTGAGTGTTTCGGTGTCCCGTGTCATATTGACTTCGAGTTTCTCGTAGCCGCCCTCGGTGTTGGCCGTCGTACCATGCAGATTGAGCGTTACACCGGAGATTACATCATCAATGGTATTGGCGCTGCGGCTGATCCAGGCGTCCGCACCGGGCGGATAGTCATCCACCTTAATGAGAGCATCCTGAGCTACTTGAGTTTCCAGGAAACTCGAGGCGTCAAAGGCGGCAAGACTTGCAGTGATACTGCCGCCTTCAACAGCCTGATTGAAGGCCAACCCAGCCGTTTGGGTGTCGGTTTTGAATGCCAAGGACAACGTCATTTGACTGGCGCCTTCGGTTTTATCGGTTACTTTGAGTTGCCCTTCCTCAAGGGTTACTTTGACCGTATCCCCATACGCTTCTTCAATCTCCCGGATTAAGTCCTCAACAGTGGAATAAGAATTGATCTGGATCGAGGTATTTACGGCTGTGCCGTCGTGAAGGGTTCCGGCAATGTCGATAGAATTGACATTCAAGAAATTGATGCCCTGCCCTGAAAAATCCTCCAATGTTGAAAGTTTGCTGGTCAGGGAAGCGTTGGAGTTGTTGACTCGAAGTATGGAAGCGGCGGTACGCACCTCGGAGTTTCTGTTCTTGATCGAAATTTGATA